>JBEEGK010000478.1:0-2707 GCA_041166845.1 Acidobacteriaceae bacterium | reverse complement strand
AATTCTAGGGTCAGTTTGGAGGAGCGTTTGTCCGAAGCGGAGATTGGGATTATTGGCGGGAGCGGGCTTTACTCCATGCCGGGCTTATCTGATGTGCGTGAACTACGCCAGCAGACTCCGTTTGGCGACCCCTCTGATCCCTATATATTGGGCACCCTCGAAGGCAGAAGACTAGCCTTTCTGGCGCGCCATGGTAAAGGGCACCGAATTCTTCCTACGGAGCTGAACTTTCGCGCCAATATTTATGGATTTAAACAGCTTGGAGTCGAGCGCATCGTTTCCGTTTCGGCGGTGGGCTCGTTGAAGGAAGAACACAAGCCGCTGGACTTCGTCATTCCCGATCAGTTCTTCGACCGTACCCGGCACCGCGTCGACACATTTTTTGGTGAAGGTGTCGTGGCGCACGTCTCCCTGGCGGACCCGATCTGTGGGGAGCTTGCAAAAGTCGTCGAAGGTGCGTGCAGGAAGGCGGGCGTGACGGGAAAGCGGGGAGGAACTTATCTGTGCATGGAAGGACCGCAGTTCTCCACCAAAGCCGAGTCCAATGTCTACCGAAGCTGGGGCATGGACGTGATCGGCATGACGAACTTGCAGGAAGCGAAACTCGCACGCGAGGCTGAGATCTGCTATGTGACGGTGGCGATGGTGACCGATTACGACTGCTGGCATCCGCATCACGATTCGGTTACGGTGGAGCAGATCGTTGCAGTGCTAACGAGGAATGCCGAAAATGCCTGCCAAGTCGTGCGCCAGACCGTGGCTGCCTTGCCGAAGGGCAGGAGCTGCAAATGCGGCTCGGCGTTGGTCCATGCGATCCTCACACAGCGCGACATGATTCCGGCAGCTACGCGGCAGAAACTCGCACTCATCTTAAATAAATCTCTGGAAGGCCAACCTTAATAATGAGTATTGTTGCGGTAGGCTCAGTCGCTTTCGATTCCATTGCGACACCGTCGGGTCGTGTGGAGGATGTTCAGGGCGGTTCGGCCACCTATTTCTCTCTGGCGGCCAGCTTCTTTACGGATGTGCGCTTGGTTGCGGTGGTAGGGCAGGATTTTACCTCGGAGCATGAATCGCTGTTTAAACAGCGCGGCATTGACACCCGCGGCTTGGAGCGCGCGCAAGGGAAAACCTTCCGCTGGGGCGGACACTACCTAGAAAACCTTAACGAAGCGAAAACAGATTTTACTGAGCTGAACGTTTTCGAAAGCTTCAAACCGCAAATTCCCACTGTGTATCGCGATTCGAAGTTTCTCTTTCTGGGGAATATCCATCCCAGCTTGCAGGCAGCTGTTCGCCGTGACATGCCTCATGTGAAGTTAACTGGCGGCGACACCATGAACTATTGGATTCAAGGTTTTCGCAAAGAACTCGACGAGACTCTCAAGCTGGTCAACGTGTTGCTGATCAATGATGGCGAAGCCAGAATGCTCGCCGGAGAAGCGAATCTGCTACGGGCGGCTCACAAGGTACTTGCGATGGGGCCGCAGGCTCTAGTCATTAAACATGGGGAATATGGCGCGACCATTTTTTTCCGGGAAGGTGCCTTTGGCATTGGCAAACACCCATTCCGCGCACCCGCATTGCCCATCTCCGAAGTGAAAGATCCCACCGGTGCCGGCGATTCCTTTGCGGGCGGATTCATCGGTTACATTGCGTCTCAGGAGACGCTGAACCGTGAAGTATTGAAGCGCGCACTTTTCTACGGCGGAGTGATGGGATCGTTTTCGGTCGAGCGTTTTGGAACTGAGCGTCTACAGTCCCTTACGCGGAATGAGATTGAAGAGCGCTTCGAGATCTTCCGCGAACTGACGCACCTCGAATAATGCGGACTTTAGTTATCCGCCGATGGGACCGCGAGACGGTGTTCGTGGCGCAAGTCGCGGCTTGCGTGTCGTTCGTATCCTTCCTTTTCTATTTACGTCAGGGCGACTTGATGCTGTACGGCGACGCCGTAGCGCATATCAATATTGCACGCCGCGTATTTGACTCGCGCACGCCAGGTCTGCTTCAGTTGGGAACGGTGTGGTTGCCCTTGCCCCACTTGTTGATGGTTCCCTTTCTATTGTCCGATTGGATGTGGCAGACGGGAATCGGCGCCTCGATCCCATCCATGATCGCTTATGTGCTGGGAACAGTTGGCATCTTTCGTCTGGTTCGGGTGGCTTTGAACTTCTACTCCGAGGCCGATGGTGCCTCGAGGATGGCGGCGTGGTTTGCTGCGGGGATCTATGCCGCGAATCCGAACCTCATTTACCTACAGAGCACGGCGATGACGGAGCCCCTTTACCTGGCTCTGTTTATTTGGGCTGTGGTCCACTTCAGTGAATTTGTGCAGGAAACCTCGGTCTCCGACGAGCGTACACAGCAGGCAGCATCGGTTTCGCTGGTGAAGTCGGGATTCTGCCTTATGGCGGGCTGCCTGACGCGCTATGACGGCTGGTTCCTGACCACGGCAGTCTGTGCGGCTGTCATTCCAGTAATGATCAAGGTGCGACGAGATCACGAATCTGTATTTTTCGGGTTGAAGAAGTTCGTTCTGCTGGCAGTCGCAGCTCCGGCCCTATGGATCGGTTACAACGCTGCGGTCTATCGCAATCCGATGGAGTTCGCCAATGGGCCCTATTCGGCGAAGGCTATTGAACAGAAGGGCTCTCCGGGAGCAGCGCATCCAGGCTCAAACGACTTGGCGGTGGCGTTCAGTTAT
>JBEEGK010000477.1:0-3928 GCA_041166845.1 Acidobacteriaceae bacterium | reverse complement strand
GCGGGGCACCTTCGCGGCAACACCACAAGGAAACTCCGGTTCGCCGGGATCGCCCAGCACGGCTGGGCGAGGAGAAATTTCAAACTCGTCAACTACCGACAGTCGGAGCGATATTCCTGCCGGGCTTTTGGTGGGCACTGCGCCGAAGGCAGATTCTCCGTCTGCAAAGAAAGACCAAGCAGTCGTAGCCGAAGTTATCCCACCACGCGTGACGAGCATGCCGCAAGAGTCGGCTTCCGCCATATCAGGGCGTAACCCCGGGCAGGTGGAAAAGACAATCTTTGGCGATCGCCGGTTCTATTCAATGACGATGAACATGCCGAACTTGAATTCGGCCGGCGGCAGCTGGGTAATCCGCTTTGCCGAGCTAAAGGAAAATCAGAAAACCGGAGCTCTGGTGGCACCGATCGCGACCCAGGAGGTTGATCCCGGCTATCCGGCGGAATTGATGCGGCACAACATTTCAGGAACCGTGACCCTCTACGCTGTCATCCGACGCGATGGATCGGTGGGAGAGGTGCGAATTCTGGTGAGCGCTGACGATCGGCTGGACGAGTATGCGCGCAATGCGCTGTTACGCTGGCGTTTCCAACCCGCCACTAAAAATGGCAACGCTGTTGATCTCGAGGCGATCGTTATCATTCCCTTTAAGCCCGCCAGAATGAAATCCGCATTCTAGGCTCCCCTAGTCAATGGGCGGAATTCCGTTCCGGCGCTCTGTGAGGGCCAGCACGGTCAGCAGGATTCGTCGCAGTCCGAGTTCCCTGCCGGTGCAGTCAAACCATTCTTGTAAGGTATGCGCTCCGCCCCCGGTGCCACCTGCTCCGATCGCAATCGCCTCGCGTCCCATTGACAACGGAATATTGGCATCGGTCGAAGCGCGCTGAATCTGGGCAGCGTTGCCCAAGTGGGAATCCACCGCGCGAATCACTTGCAGCATCCGCGAATCGGATGCCAGTTCGCCAGCCGGACGGTTGCCGATAGGCACGACCTCAGCGCTCAAGCCAGAAGATCGCGTTTGCGGATTGCCGGGTTTAGCTGCGTCTTCGTTCTCTTCGTCCACTGCGGAATCAATGGAACTCCGTAACGCTCTTTCGAGTCGCTCCATTTCAGCCATTGAAGTCGAGCGCAGATCTACACGCATGCTGGCAGACTCGGGAATCGAATTTACTGAAGTCCCTCCGCGAATGACCCCCACATTGAAAGTCGTCTTTGGGGACGACGGAATAGGGGTTTGTGTAAGTAGCTTGATCGCCTTGGCAAGCGCGAAGATAGGATTCGGCGCACCAAAATCGCTCCACGAATGACCTCCCGGTCCGCGTACGATTACCTCAAAGCGGCGGCTACCAAGGGCTTCGGCAACGATAGTGTCAGTACCCGCACCATCGAGCACCACACTGCACGCGATCGAATCCCTCCACCGCGCATCGGAAAAGATGTGTCGCATCCCACGCAGATCTCCTTCACCCTCCTCGCCTACATTACCGACAAATAGAATCGGAGAGGATGGCATTATCTTGCAGGCCCGTAGCGCCGCCGCGATCGCCAATAGGGCGGTCACGCCCGCAGCATTGTCGGAAACCCCGGGTCCGAAAAGGCGCGTTCCCTGCTGCCTGACGTTCAATGGAGTTCCCGCCGGGAAAACGGTGTCAAGATGCGCGCTCAGAGATGTGTAGTGAGTGCTCGCGGGTAGCCGATTTCCAACGCATCCAAATACATTGCCTACGTCGTCGCTATGTACATCCTCGAGTGAGAGTTCCTGAAATTTCGATTCCATCCATCGCGAACGGGCACTTTCGCCAAATGGAGGAGCCGGAATGGCGGCCAGGTCCAACTGCCAACGTACGAATTGCGCCTCATGCGCGCGTATCCAGTCGAGCGCCGCACGTACCTCGAGGCGGGACGCCAACTGCGATATTTCCGGTTGTGCGTTGCCTGTCTCGGGCGTAATGGATCGCGAACTTTGAGTCATCGCCTACCCTGTTCATCTTACATGCGATGGAGAAAGTCGTTTTGCGCTTTGATTACGCTGACACCTTCAAGGGTCTGACTGCATCTAAATACTTGCGTCCAGAATACAATTGCGAGTGTTCGGGGAACGATCGACGAACAATAGCGAGACGAATACCTTCTATGAGACTTTCATTACCGACATTCTTTCTGTTCTTGAGTCTGTCTTTTCTCTCGGCATCGCTGCCCGCCATAGCCGAGGAGGGCCTTTTGAACACGGCCCAACCCAAAGGCGTTACGTCTGATCAGGTCATCCAGCAATTTGCCGCGAAAGAAAAACAATTCCAGGAGGCGCGCGAGCAGTACACATATCGCCAGACCGTTACGGTTCGCACGTTGGAGGGTGACACCATAGACGGCGAGTACAAACAGGTCTTCGACGTGACCTTCGACAATCAGGGACACAAGGTCAAAAATGTTGTCTTCGCCCCGCAATCCACGCTGGAGCGCATCATGATGACCGAGCAGGACGTGGACGACATTGAGAACCGGCTACCCTTCGTTCTCACCAGCAACGATATTGGGGAATACGACATTCTCTACGTTGGACAGCAACAGGAAGACGAGCTCCATTGCTACGTTTTCGATGTGGCTCCGAAAAAGATTGAAGGCAAGAAGCGCTATTTTCAAGGGCGCATCTGGGTGGACGACAAAGATTTACAGATCGTGAAGACCTACGGCAAGAGCGTGCCGGATATCCGTAAAAAGAAAGACAACGAAAATCTTTTCCCGAAGTTCACAACCTATCGGGAGCAAATTGATGGAAAATACTGGTTCCCAACCTACACTTTCGCGGAAGATACCCTGAAATTCTCAGCCGGAGACGTGAAGGTCCGCGAGATCGTGAAATACACCGATTACCATTATTTCGGATCAAAGGTGAAGATCACCTACAACGGACAGGAAGTATCTAAGGGCAAAGATGGCGATGGCTCTGAGGCGAAGAATCCCGATCCCAAGGCGCCCGAGCAATCACCTAAATAATCACTCTCATTTTGAACGCGGAAGTGGTTTGAGGAAGATTCGAGTTTAATAAAAAAGATACTTGCGCCACTTATCATCTGAGCGGCCCATCAGCCGCATGATGTGACGGCTGGTGTGAAGATTGAAAGCGCGAGGCTCACGCGTGAGCTTCATGCCCGCTTCGGTGGGAAGGTGGTTTCCTTTTCTCCGGTTGCAGGTGTGGCAGCATGCCACCAGGTTTTCCCAGCTGGATGCCCCTCCCCGTGATCGCGGCACCACGTGGTCGAGCGTAAGTTCACCGGCAGATAAAATTTCTCCACAATATTGGCAACTGTTTCGATCACGAAGCAAGATGTTCTTGCGCGACAGTGCCCGCGTCTGATGCGGAATGCGGCGATATTCCAGCAATCGAATTACGGATGGTAGCCGCAAAGCGAGGCGAGCGGCATGCAGAAAATGCCCATTCTCTTCTTCCGTCATGGCCACACCCTTCAACACCAGGACGATGGCGCGCCGAGCGGCACAAACGTTGATTGGCTCATAGGACGCGTTCAACACCAGTACCGGAGCGTGCAACCCCTGAGCATCGTCGCGCTGATGGAAACCTTCCGCCAGCGGAACCATATGCACTCCCAAGTGCACTGCCGCGTTTACCGTCGAATTAGTCCACTTTCCAGACATGTGATTTCGACTTCGTCAATCGCTGATTTCGTTATGTTCCAAAAGCAAGCGCGGCCTTCGGAGCCTGCGCCCATGTTATCGATTGCGGACCAAGTTTCAGCGTCCGCCCAACTGACACCACCCATACTTTAGATGCGCCCGCGCGCCGCAAAATTTGCGCGCACTCAGACACTGTGGTTCCCGTGGTAACAACGTCGTCTACCAACAGAATTTCGCTTCCTTTGATCTCTCCCGGATTTATAACCGCGAATGCTCCACGCAAGTTTTCGCGACG
>JBEEGK010000476.1:0-3442 GCA_041166845.1 Acidobacteriaceae bacterium | reverse complement strand
GAAGAGGAGGGCATCGGCCTGATCGAGGTTCTCGGCCGCGTGACGATGCAACTCTTCGTCCGCGAACCCTTCACGATGATCGCAGCATCCGTCCAATGTGACGTTGATGGAATATCGAAGAGGCCGCATTACGCAAGGGTATCGCCGATGGCGGTAGACCAGCAAGGTTAGGCATCTCCGGGGTTATTGCGCCCCACTGTATTGGTAATGCCAACGAGATCAAAAGCCGGGGCCACCCACCCAAGAACGCAAGGGAGTGGTTCACCCGCCGGCGAAGTTGTGGAGCAAACACTTCGGTCACCTGATACCTTTGGCAAGCGCACCGTAAGTTACCTTCTAGAATCACCTAAGGAGAACGTGTGAGAACATTCGCACTTATTTCGATAATTTCCTTTGCTGCTTGCCTCTGCCGACGACTCGATGCGCAAGAGTTCGAGATTCCTGCGATGCAACATCTAAAGGACGCTGAAACCATTCGCGCGGCGCACCTGAGCGTCGCGGAAACGAAAGAGATCCTTGAACAAATAGAGAGCACGAGTTTTGACGTACCAGAATCTTGGGAGTCCGAGTTGCTGGTCCGACGGCAACAAATAGGCGGGGCTGAGGGTCTCATCATCCAAGCAACGAAGAGCCTGTGCGGCGCAACCGGGAATTGTCAGACCTGGGCGTTTAGACGATCAGCCGGAAAATGGCTCGCGATGTTTGAAAAACAGGCCCCTATAGTCTCCGGGTACGCATTCGGAAAGGAACGGAACGATGGAATAGAAAACTTTATTGGTGCAGGACACATTTCGGCGCAGGTTTCCAACTATGTTGTGTTCACGTTTGAGGGCAAATTTTATCGTCTGACGGAGTGTTATCAAAAAGAGGGTGACAATCCGGTCAAGAAAATTCCGTGTAACTAATAACGTCTCAACCTGTCAATGAGTGAAATGTCGGGTTATCGCCAGTGAATGACACGGAGGAGACGCAGTGCGTGGCTGGCCCACCTTTGCGATTTTTGGCAAAGGTGGGATTTGATGCGGCCTGCGTCTGGATTTCATTTTGGCCTCGCCCTACTGACTGATTTGCACGCCCCCTTCTTCCCCGAAAGACACAAAGGCAGCTTACTCGTGACCACCGACCTCGGTTCCTTCCCACCGTTACAAAAAACGTAAAGGTGGGCCAGCGACCCATTTGGCGCCGTCTTTTCCGACTCCCGCCCTTCGCACAAAACGCGAAGGCGGGGCGCCCCACTGCGTTGGTGATGTCAGCGAGATCAAAAACCTGGGCCACTCTCCCCACGCAATCCGGGAGGAGAAGCGTGCACCGTTTTGTGCTGCTAGTATTACTTGAAAAGCGATGCGCGTCCTTCTGCTCAACCTGGATTCGGAGTCTAGCGAGAAGGTGGAGCACGCACTTTCAGGCCAAGGATACGAAATCAGCACTGGCCGTACTGCGACGGTTGACGAGATCCTCGCTGGTTCGCCTGGCGTTGTGATCACGGAAGCGACACCGTCAGATCTCAGCTGCTGTGGTGTCGTTAGCCAGATTAAGGCGCGTCATGATCCGCGGACGCCCAAGATTGTGATGGTGGTTCACGGTGGCGCGCTCGAACGTGCCCGCGGCTTGGACTTGGGGGCCGATGATGTTATCTCCTTTCCCTTTGACCCGGCGGAATTCGCGGCCAGGATCAGGACTCAATTTCGTGAGCGCGAGCCAGAGCTCCAACTCGAAGCAAAACTAAACGACGCGCTTACGAAAGGGCGCCTTGCCGAAAGCGCTGTGGAAGCCCTAAGCGGCACGAATGGCAAACGACGCTTTGGGTTAACCCAGGCGGTGGTGGTTCTCGCCGCAGCAGTAATTCTGGCCGCACTCGCACTGATCATTTCGAACCGGCACAGCCGCAAAGATACCCTGCAACTCAAAGCGGAGGTTGCGCGCTTGAACGGCGGACTTCTGCAACAGGACGAACTCCGGCGCCGCGCAGACCAGGCGCGTGCCTCCTTCGCCACCAGTGACGCGCTGGGAACTCGCGAGGGTTTGAAGGCGCACGCCGCAGAAATCCGCAAGAAGATGGCTGCGGACGGCGATGGCAACGCCGATTCCCTTAAGAAGCAACTACAAGAGACACAGACGCGCCTGAGCCGGCTTGAGAACGAAGGCCGCGTCGCAGAAACAATCGTTCACAGGTATGGGCCCAGCATCTGCCTGCTACACGTGGTCATGCAGTTTCGCGACAACGACTCCGGAAAATCAATTCGTATCCAGACCGACGCCGCAGGTAAGCCGGAAGTAGACGACAAGGGAATGGTCTCTCTCGATACCGAAGGAACCGGGCCGGTGTTACAGGTGGACGTTTTCGGCACAGGATTTCTGGTATCCCGCGATGGGCGTCTTCTCACCAATCATCACGTCGCTGAGCCGTGGTGGACTAATAACGAATTGAAGCCACTTCTCGACCGCGGCGCGACTGCGTTTGCGGCGTCTTATACCGCATACTTCCCCAGCGCTGCCGGCATCACGGCCAAGCTCGACCGGATTTCGGCGAAGGCCGATGTGGCGACCCTTAAGTTGCAGGCTTCACCCCCGCCCCACACAGCGCTCCTGGAACTCGATGATCGAAAGGAAGCCAGCATTTCAGGCGAACCAGTCGTCCTGATTGGATATCCTACGGGAATCGACGGCATCCTCGCGCGCGCAGGAAGCGATGCTACGCAAAAACTCGTGGAAAATGCCCACGAAGTGAGCCAGATTGTTTCGCAATTGGCGGCGCAGCGCCTCATTCGGCCAACCACCACTCAGGGGCACATCGGCGACGTGTTAGCCGACAAGATCGTTTACGATGCAGCGACGACCTCTGGCGGCTCCGGCGGCCCGCTTTTCAATCGTGAAGGCAAAGTTATAGGAGTCAATTTTGCCATTCTGACTGATTTCGGCGGTTCAAACCTGGCGGTTCCCGTCCGCTACGCCGATGAGCTTGTGAAGTAAGTTCCCCTTTGAGTGACCGTAATGAGGCTTGCTCGCGCCTGCGGCTGCGCTCAGGGCCACGCCCGCAATGCGCCGCAAGTTTATAGACTTGCGGTTGGGACTGCGCCTGAACGCTCGTAATGCACGATAATGACGCCCTTCGAGGTGACTGTGCTTTCCGTCACCTTGAATGCCGCCGGGATCGTGCCCTCGGCAAACAATCGTTTTCTACCGCCCAACGTTACCGGAATTATCATCAGCCAGAAAGCATCGATCAAATCATGCTTCATGAGCGTCTGAACCAGATTTGCGCTTCCATAGACGTGCAAATCCGGCCCTTCCTGTTGCTTGATTTTGGTGATTTTTTCCGCAATATCTCCGTTCAGAAACACGGACGGCCGCCATTGGTGAGAAGTCACGGTATTCGAGGCGACGTACTTGGTCGCTGTATTGACGGCTGGCCAAATGTCATTATGTTGCGGCCAGAATCGTG
>JBEEGK010000475.1:0-2826 GCA_041166845.1 Acidobacteriaceae bacterium | reverse complement strand
GCAGTACGTGATCGAGAGCCTCGACGCGCGATTTGGCAGCATCGATGGCAATCGCCAGGTTCTCTTTAACCTTGGATTGTCCAATAAACTCAGCCAGCCGCTGCGGACGCAGCTTCAGCTCAAAAGAAGAATCATCTTCAACGGGAGCGGCGGAAACGAGCCGGTCATTATTACTTGGAAGATTTCTACTCTCAAGATTCGGATTCTTAGCGGTAGCCACTGTCAGGGATGGTAAGCGGAAATTAAAAATCAGGCAATTGGTTAAAAGCTCTCGCCAGATCTGTCATCCCGAGCGAAGTCGAGGGACCTGTTGTTCATTCTTCCTCTTCCTTCACCTCTCCTCGCGCCGCCTTCGCTTTCTCAATGATCTTCTCCTGTAGCTGTCCCGGCACCACGTCGTAGTGATGCATTTCCATGTTGAAGCTGCCGCGGCCTTGCGTCATGGACGTTAAATCGGCGCCGTAGGTGAGCATCTCGGCCATTGGCACTTCGGCCTTCACAACCGTGTTGCCGCCTTTGTTGTCCATGCCCTGGATGCGTCCGCGGCGGCTGTTCAGATCGCCCATGATGCTGCCGGCAAAATCGTCCGGCACTGTGATCTCGGCTACCATCACCGGCTCCAGCAGCACTGGGCGGGCCTGCTCCATGGCTTTTTTGAAGGCGATTCGTCCTGCCATTTGAAATGACATGTCGTTCGAATCCACATCGTGATACGACCCGTCATAGAGGATTACCCTGAAATCAACCATGGGAAATCCCGCGAGATATCCGCGCGCCGCCGCGTCTTTAATGCCCTTCTCGATGGCTGGAATATAGTTCCTCGGAACCGAACCACCGAAAATGTCGTTTACAAATTCGAATTCTCCACCGCGCGCCAACGGCTCGACTTTGATTTTGCAATCTCCGTATTGCCCGTGGCCTCCGGTCTGCTTTTTATGTTTGCCTTGCACGTCAGCCTTGCCGCGAATGGTCTCGCGATACGGAACTTTGGGCGCTTTCAAAATTACTTCGGTGTGATAGCGCTTCTTCATCTTTGAGACCACAACTTCGATGTGCTGCTGGCCGGTTCCCGCAATCAAGAATTCTTTGGTCTGGGCATCGCGGAAGAATCGCAGCATCGCATCTTCTTCCATCATCTTGTGGATTCCCGGCCCCAACTTATCTTCATCGGCGCGGCTCTTGGGCTCGATCGCAAAGGTGATCGCAGGCTCCGGCAGCTTTACCCGCGGATATTGGATCGGGGCGTTCTTATCTCCCAGCGTGTCGCCCGTCAGCGTATCTTTTAATTTCGCCACCGCGCCGATGTCACCGGCATGAAGCTCTTGCACCGGCACCGCTGTTTTCCCCTGAATGACAGAAATATGCGCAAGTTTCTCTTGGGAGTTGCGCGAGAAATTCTGCACCGTCACATCGTTCTTCAGCACGCCGGAAAATACTTTGAAGTAGGAGATGCGTCCCGCAAAAGGGTCCGACACCGTTTTGAACACGTACAGCGAAGCCGGATCCGAGTCTGCCTCTTTACGTCGCGGCGCGTCCCCGTTGTTGCCCGTAACTTCTCCCTGCACCCATTCATGCTCAGACGGCGCGGGCGTGTAATCCACGATGAAGTCCATCACCCGGTCGGCGCCGATGTTTCCCAGGCCCGACCCATAAATCAGCGGAAAAATCTTGTCTTCACGGATGGCATTGTGCAAGGCCGGAATCAAATCTTCCTCGGGGATCGTTCCCTTCTCAAAAAATTCTTCCATCAGCGTGTCGTTACCCTCGGCAATCATCTCGACCAGTTTTTCATGCGCTTCTTGCGCCTGATCTCTCAAGTCATCAGGAATCTCCGATTCCCTCCCCTTGCCATTTCCACCTAACTCGTAGGTGTAAGCCTTCATCCGTACCAGATCCACGACGCCGCGAAGATTTCGTTCCTTTCCGATGGGCAGCTCCAGCGGAATCACCATCCGTCCAAACGCAGTCTCCAGTGAATCGAGGACTCGCTCAGCATCGGCGCGCTCGCGATCCATGCGGCTGGCGACGATCAGCCGAGGAGTCTGAAACTCTTCGCAATAATTCCACACGCGCTGTGTCACGACTTCCACGCCCGCGACGCCATCCACGACAACAATGGCGGCGTCCACTACTGGCAGCACCATCTTGGCTTCGTGCACGAACATGCTGAAGCCGGGCGTGTCCAAGATATTGATCTTCGTCTTGCCCCACTCAACGTGCGCCAGAGTGGCGCCGATGGACATCCGCCGCGCAATTTCTTCTTCGTCGTAATCCGTGATAGTAGAACCATCGTCAACTCTGCCGAAACGTGGCGTGGCACCGGCCGTGTATAGCATGGCGGACACCAGGGAAGTCTTGCCAGCATGTCCGTGCCCGACAACTGCTACATTGCGAATGTTGGGGCCTTCATAAACTCTCAAGGGTGGGCTCCTTATATTCAGTGCTCTCGGACGCACTTGAAATCGTCCGCACACTTTTCACTGTGTAAATTTGATTGCTGATCGAACAGGTAGAAAAACCCAGAAAAGGACAGTCCATATGGCAAGCCGCGCAAGGGAATCGAAACAGCCGTCCAAAGCCTAGGATGCTACCACAGGGGAATTTCGCGGCCAGCTGCGTCGCCGCCGTTTTAAGTGAGGGGCTACCGGCGTAATCCCGGCGAGTTGTGGGGAAACCAGGTCCCTCGGCTACGCTCGGGATGACACTTACTGAAGGGAGCTACCACAGTTAGAAGGCAACAAAAAAGCCGGAGCCTGTAAGCTCCGGCTTTTACTTCGCTTCATCGCCCAATCACTTAAGAGCGATCATGACTTCTTCGATGACACT
>JBEEGK010000474.1:0-3701 GCA_041166845.1 Acidobacteriaceae bacterium | reverse complement strand
CCAGTAGAAACAGTAAGACTGCCATCAACTCACGGGTGCTGCGCCGAGCCAGCCAGTGTTCCAGCCAGGCGAAGATTGCGCGAGCCAGAAAAATATTAAGCGTCGCGAAGACGAGCAAAGCTAGGGCAGACCACGGCAACAAGTATTTGTCGGCAAATCCGATTCCAATTGCGATTCCGGTGAGCCAAATCATTCCAAGCGCATTGGCAGTGTCGAGCGAGCCGGAGACGATGCGTACGAACAAATAGGATCTATAACTGATGGGAAATCGAAGCAGGATTGAGGATTCCAGGTTCTCAGAAAACGCAGTAGTCAACAAGGGAAACAATTGCCAGAAAATAAAACTAGGCCACAACAAAATGGAAAGCAATTCTCCCTGGCCTTGCGAGATGAAGTCGGCAGCCTGTCGTCCCAGGCCAAAAGCTCCGCCAATCCCCGCGCCTGCAAAACCTGTCCACATCATGACGCGAGCGAATAAATCCACGCGTCCGCGAACACTTCGCAGCGAGTTCGCCAGAATCTGCCAGCGAACCACAACGATTGCGCCCAGGGGGCTGCTGCTCAGCGCCGGAGTCCGAGTTCCATTCATCTCTAACCCAACCACGACAATTCCCGGTCAGTGGCTGAAGCTCCGCCTACGGTGAGAAGAAAGATTTCTTCAAGTGTGAGCTTCGTAGCGGACGACGAACCTGCTTGGTTGAATCCTCCGTTCGCGGCGGCGATCTTGGCTTCCACCCCTGCACGTAAATCCTCCAGCGAGCCTTGGGCCACCAATTTCCCGTGATGAATGATCGCCACGTGACTGCAAAGCCGTTCGACAATTTCAAGTACATGCGTGGTGAGAAAAATCGTTGCTCCGCGAGAAATCATTCGCTGCAGCATGGTCTTCAATGTGCCGGCGGCGATTGCGTCCACTCCTTCAAAGGGCTCGTCGAGAAAAAGTACTTTGGGCCCGTGGATGACTGCGGCTGCCATCGCCAACTTTTTCTGCATTCCATGGGAATAGTCGATGATCAGTTTCTTTTGCTGATCGGCGAGCTGCATGAATTCCTGCAACTCGGCGCTGCGCTTCGCGGCCGTGTCGCGATCCAACCCGTACATGCGGCCGACGAAATTTAGATATTCAGGTCCGGTAAGCCGTCCCAGTAGCGCCATGGATTCCGGCACAACTCCGATTTGACGCTTCACTTCGGTCAAATGAGTCGCGAGATTGAGACCAAGAATTTCAATTTTGCCCGCGGTGGGGGCCAGCAGTCCCGTAAGCATTTTTATAGTGGTGGATTTTCCAGCGCCGTTCGGCCCCAGAAAGCCGAAGAATTGACCAGCGGCAACTCGGAGATTGACGTTCTCCACCGCTACCAGTTCACCGAACTTGCGGGTCAACATCTCGGTCGCAATGGCGGGCGAGTCCATCAAGTTGCGACTCTAGCACATGCTGAACCGACGAAGTTTTGCCTTGCGAAACAGGTCTTAGTTGTGGATGGAAAAAAATACGGTGTTACTGGCGAGAGGTCGAAGCACCGGCGGCTAAGTCTCGGAGCACACCGAGAAATCCGACAGCGGCCTGTTCATCGGAGAGAGCATCCAGCGGAAGTGTGGCAGCGATATGCGGTGAATCGGGACGAAATCGTACCGTGAGCAGGCTATGACCGCGGGAGGTCATGAGCGTATTCACTACTGGAGTAAGTTCGTGGGTCCATTCCGTGCGAGTCGTGAGGATGACTGGACCGGGACGGGAGATGGTCCAATCGCGCGACTTGTTCGCCGCATTGCTTTTTTGCGTCAGCCAGCGATGCCGAAAAACTTCGAGGTGAAAGCTGGGTGCATCGTCGAGGTCGGCCTCAAAGGTGATCGTTTCCTTTTCCTTGCGAAACTTCGAAAGCAGCCATTGGATCGGCAATGGACGGGGAAGCAGACGAACGGTGACTTTGGCATTTCCAAACCAGTGAGCTGCGAAATTCACATGGGCCTGAAGGCGGCAGGCACCGAACCACTGGGCTTCCACGACCCGGCCGCGCGTGGAACAGGCTGCGTCCAGCCAACGCAGGGCGGCAGCTCCCCTATGGCGGTTATAGCGGGTAAAACAGAGGTACCACAGTCCCACCAGGCAGGCCGCGCCAACAACGTCAATCAACAGGAGCCGTCCCACGCAACCCTCTGATGCGAATGTTACGACTTAGGGTGCAAACTGAGCAATAGGTTCAGCCGAAAAATTTTCAGGCAGGCTCATTTAGGACTTTGGCCGAAGCAATTGATCAATCCGGACGGCTACAATGGCGAGGTGGAATTCGTTCTCCGAGACGCGCGGCCGGAAGATTTTGCGACCCTCTGGGCCCTCGATCAGGAGTGTTTTCCTCCAGCTATCTCCTACACTCGCATGGAATTGTCGGCTTACATGGCACGGCGGGGAACCTTCACAATCGTGGCTGAGTCGAGAAATGCGGGATCAAATTCCGAAAAACAAACGGCGCCATCCATTGCAGGCTTCATTGTCGCCGAGGCCAGCCGCCGCGACGTCGGACACATCATCACAATTGACGTACAGTCCGAGGTTCGGCGATTTGGGGTGGGCTCGAGACTGCTGGCGGCCGCAGAAGAGCGTCTTTTTGCGGCCAAATGCAGGGTGGTGCGCCTTGAAACTGCCGTGGACAATGCCGGGGCACTGCTATTTTATAAACGGCACAAGTACGAAATCGTCAAAACAAGTCTCGGATACTACTCCAACGGTCTGGACGCATTTGTGTTGGAGAAAAATTTGCTTTCCCATGCCCGTACGTCTAAGTTGCTGGTATGAAAGTGGCTATCCAAGGGGAGGCAGGCTCATTCAGCCACGAAGCCGCGAAACATATGGTTCCAGGCAGCACGATTCTCCCGTGCGCGCGCTCCGCGGAAGTGTTCGATCGGATCGAGGGCGGATCGGTCGCTGCGGCCGTAATTCCCATAGAGAATTCGTTGGCAGGCTCCGTCAGCGAGCACTTTGATCTTCTGTTGGCCCGCAAGGTATTCATTCAGCGGGAGTTCAGCCTTCGCATCATTCACAATTTAATTGCTCCTCCGGGAGTAGAGTTCAAGCAGGTCAAGCGCGCGTATTCGCATCCAGTGGCACTCGATCAGTGCCGAGATTTTTTCGCCCGCAATCCGAAGATTCAACCAACACCGTTTTACGACACTGCAGGCAGCGTGAAGCACGTGATAGAGGATCGATTGACTGATGCTGCCGGAATCGCCAGCAAAGATTCAGCTCAGGTTTACGGGGGAAACATTCTGGCGGAGGGGATTGAGGACGATAAACGCAACTTCACGCGTTTTTTTTTGCTGAAAAGAGAAAAAAAGATATTGCCGCGAGCGAACAAAACGTCCATCGCATTTGGTCTCAAAAACCTCCCGGGAGCATTGCATCGAGCGCTGAACATATTCGCCGAGCTCGATATTAATCTGACGAAGATCGAGTCCCGCCCCATGCGTGGAAGGCCTTGGGAATACGTCTTCTACGTGGATTTTCTCCGAGGCGATGACCGCACGGCGCGAACATCGCTGGCTCAGCTGGCCACCGTATCTGAATTAGTAAAGGTTCTGGGGATTTATCCCGCTGCTTAGCTGGTGTGACAAATACTGCCGCGTTCCCGGGGCATGTACCTTTGGTCGACACAAAACTTGCGGCTAGGAATAGACTTTGGTAGCCACAGTAATGTGTCTCCATC
>JBEEGK010000473.1:0-10968 GCA_041166845.1 Acidobacteriaceae bacterium | reverse complement strand
GTTCCCGGACGGCGTTGATCCAATTCCTTGAGTTAGTCCAGCTATACTTATGAAAACAAAAGATAACAGTATTACCAGGTTATTCCGTAGGCGCATAGTATCCCGTTTTGGCGTACACCTTCAGCGGCGGCAATCCCTTTGGAGGAAGTAACTTCACCTTGATTTTACGCCATTTGCCGTCGTGTCCGGGATTCTTTGGACGGTATCCTAGTACATATTGGTTGCGTAACTCGATTCCTATTTTTGTGGCAACATCTGCCAAGTCGTTTGGATTGTCAATGGTAAAGGCACGGCCACCGGTCAACCCAGTCAAATCTGAAAGCAATTCCGGGCCCAAGCGTTCTTCCTCCGTCGGGAAATAATGATCGTAGAGGCCAATCGCGTACATCAATACGTCCGCCTCTTTTACCAGCGACTTGATCTCACCCTCTGTGTAGCGGCTGTGGTTGTCTCCGCCGTCTGAAATGACGAGCAGAGCTTTTTTTTGAAATTTCGCCTGCCTCATCTTGCTCACGCCGAGATAGATAGCGTCCAAGAGAGCGGTTCGTCCTTTTGGAACTGTGTAGATCAGTTTGCCTTGAATGTCTTCGACCGAACTGGTGAAGTCAGAAATCTCCTCGGGTTGGTCCGCAAAAGTGATCATAAAAAACTCGTCCTGCGGATTAGCAGTCTTGAAAAACTCCAATACCGCTTCGCGGGCACGCTCGATCTTGCTGGCCATGCTCCCACTCATATCAAAAATCACGCCGAGCGAGACAGGAGCGTCTTCACTGGAAAAGTGCTTGATCTCCTGCTGATCTTTTCCTTCGAACAGGGTGAAGTTCTGCTTGTCAAGACCTGTGACGAGACGATTCATCGGGTCGGTAATTGTGACCGGCACCAAAACCAGATTCACTTCCGACTTCATGGGTTGAGTGTGCGTCTTAAATGCGGAATCAATTTCCACTTCTTTTGGCCGGGTAGGTTCGATCCGCGGGTTAATGTGCACGTCATTAACATCGCCCGGACTTTGCGCTCGCGCACCAGGTGAAAACGCACATCCGAGGAGAATGATCACCAGCCAGGAAAAACGTGTGGATATGATCGCGGGGAAAATCAGAGCGCGTTTAGCTTGCCGAGATGACCAGCGCTTATGAAAGGTGGCCATAGCTACCTCATTTACGCCGATCCTATCACAGCAGATGCGGCGCATTGTCACTCTTTTGTCACTTCTCTACGATGGCTCCCCCTGCGGGAAGTTTGCTCATCACCATAATTATTGAAGCGGTAAGATTGAGGCGCAACTGGTAATTTATGTCAAAAATGACAATCTTCTTATTTCACACGCAAGTTTTTGCGCGGACAATTAAAAGCGAAAGCAGAGGCTGAAAAGTCCAACTCCCTAGGTAAAATATTGCAGCTCGATCGTAGGAAAGAACTCTACACTCAGCAGACCAGCGACCTGGCCACACCGTACGCAATAGTTCTCTTGTACAATCTGGTTTCAAAACTATGGCCTATATCGCTCCCTTTCGCGCTCTCCGCTACGACCCTGCCCGAACTCCGATCTCCAACGTTGTCACGCAACCCTATGACAAGATTACCCCTGCGATGCAGGAAAGCTACTACGCCGCGAGTCCTTATAACCTTGTCCGGATTGAGCTTGGCAAACGCGAAACGAATGATAATGAGCGCAAAAGCACTTATACCCGGGCCGCGTCTTCCTTCGGAGACTGGCGCCGCCAGGGCGTTTTCATGCAAGAAGCTCAGCCGTCGATCTATTTATATGTGCAGCGCTTTACACCTCCAGGCGGGGCAACGGAGTTAGAACGTCGTGGCTTTATCGCCTTAGGGCGGATCGAAGACTACTCCGCCGGCGTCGTTTTCCGGCATGAGCAGACTTTGGCTAAACCAAAGGCCGATAGATTGGACCTTTTGCGGGCTACTCGCGCCCATTTTGGACAGATTTTCATGCTCTACAGCGATCCGAGCGGTGAAGTCGAAGGACTGCTGGCCCGCAGTTCCGCACCCGATTTGGAACTCCGCGACGAATACGGAGTTACTCATCAGCTTTGGAGAATTTCCGATCCGGGACTCATCGAGATGTTGCGCGGCAAAATGCGAGACAAAAAGCTCATCATTGCCGATGGACATCATCGCTACGAAACCGCCCTCGCGTATCGCAACGAACGTCGTGCGGCAGCTACGTCAGCCCCGGGGGCTCCAGCGACAAGTGTTCCTCGCGAGCGTTCTGCTGCCGCGACTCATGCGGAAACCACGGAACTTGCTCCATATGAAATGATGATGATGACTTTTATCAACATGGATAGCGCGGGACTCGTGGTTCTTCCTACGCATCGCGTGGTCCACGGACTGGATAGTTTTTCAGCCGACGCTTTCGCAGAAGGCGCGCGAGAACATTTTTCCGTCGAGCAGGTGGACCCAGCGATGAGCGCTCTGCGAGCGGAAGCCATCCTGCGCGAAGAAGGCAAGGCTGGCACGGCGTTGCTTGCGGTGGCGGCGGATCGTGCTTTTCTCCTGCACACTCCGAAAGCAATCGGATCTGAAGTATTCAGCGGACTTTCGCTTCGGCAGCAGTCACTGGACGTCGTGCAATTGCACAAGGCATTGCTGGAGGGAGTACTGGGCCTTTCTCCTGAGTCCATCCGCGACCAGCAAAATCTCAGTTACGTCCGCGACACGGGGGAAGCGCTGACTCGCGTGCGGACTGGAGCCGCGAATGTCGCTTTCCTGATGAATCCGGCACGCATGCAGCAAGTTCGGGACATCGCCTTCGCTAGCGAGGTGTTGCCGCAAAAGTCCACAGATTTCTATCCGAAATTGTTGAGCGGCCTGACTATTTATGCACTGGAGTAGCGGCAGCAACTTTCAGCTCGCGAAGAAATTCTCCTATTCATCTTCTGTTATTACCAGCTTGCTCCTGCTTGCAGCGTCGTTCTGCTTCATAGCAGGCAATTCCCTGCTTTCACTTCTCGCGCAGAACGCGAACAATGGTGAGAAGAAAATCACAATCTATTCCAGCACTGCCAATTATTCTCTACCGATCACAGAGAGAAATGGGCTGGAATACGTCGGCCTTTTGGAATTGCTCGAGCCGGTAGGCGCAGTCAATGCGAAAGTAAGCGGGAAGAAGTGGAGTCTTCATTTCAAGGATGTGAAAAGCGAGTTCACGTCTGGCGACACGCGTGCTCGAATCCAGAAAAATGATGTGACGCTACCGGCAAATTTCATCCTCGAAAACGGACGCGGGTTAGTTTCGCTTTCATCCTTGACCACTCTGCTTCCGCAGATGCTAGGCGTTCCGATTACCTTCCATGACAGCGCACGCCGTCTCTTTATTGCAGGCAGCGAAATCCATTTCACGGCAGCAGTAAATAACACAGCGCTGGTTTTCAACTTCACGCTTCCCGTAAATCCTATGATCGCCACCGAACCGGGAAAGCTGCGCATGGTGTTTAACCACGAGCCACTGCTTTCTGCTTTGAATGCGCTCACGTTTGCCGACAAAACCATCCACAGCACAACTTTCCGTGAGAACAATGGCGCGGCTGAGATTGAAATAACCGGCTCGGGTCCTTTGTTCGCGAAGTTCAGCAACGACGGGCGAACGATTACGGTTATCCCCGCGCCACAAGCGGTCGCGCTAACCACTCAGCCCGGGTCGAATCCGCCGCCCGCATCGCAAACAGTCGCTTCCGGAGCCGCGACGCCCAAAGCAGGCGCCGAGGTGAAGCCAGTATTCGCCATCATTGATGCTAGTCATGGAGGCGACGAGCGCGGCGCCGCGTTGACCGATCAAGTCGCGGAAAAGGATGTGACGTTGGCGTTTGCCAGACACTTAATGCAAGAGCTCGAATCACGGGGACTCTCCTCGCGCCTGCTGCGCGAAGGCGATGTCACTCTGACTCTCGAGCAGCGGGCAAATCGCGGGAATACTGCAAATGCTTCCGTCTACATTTGCCTGCACGCGGCTTCCGATGGAAACGGGATTCGCCTCTACACCGCGCTGCTTCCCGCGCCACTACCCGCATCCGGTGACCCGAAGAAACTATTTTCAGACTGGAACATTGCGCAATCCCCGTTCCTGCAACTCAGCCATATCGTAGAGACAAGCATCGCCGCGGAATTGAGCAACAGGCACATTCCGTCGAGATCGTTGATGGCGCCATTAGGTCCCCTGAATAACATTACGACTGCCGCACTCGCGATCGAGCTTGGCCCGGGAGACGCCGGAGTATCGGACCTGAGTTCGCATCAATACCAGCAAGAGATGGCTTCTTACATCGCGAATGGAGTCCAGGCAGCACGGGCTCAACTGGAGGCGAAGCGATGATTTCGCGAGCCTTGATCATCAGCGTCGTCGTCATGGCAGCGGTCGCGTCCGCAATGAGCTTTTACGTCTGGCGTACGCGTTCTCGCGCCGAACATGTTGATGTGCTCTCGAGCCGGAACCGTGAAGTCGCCGCACCAGTGGCGGGCGCCACCGAGCAGGTTACTTTGTACATCGCGTACGACGATGCTGGCGTGTTGCGTGCGGAACCCTTTCGAATCGCGCTTCCCGCCGGCCGCCAGCAGCGGATCCAGGAACTGTTGCGCGCGCTGCTGAAAGCTTATGTAGGTAAGTCTTCACCTCACCCGATCGATCCAGGATCCTCGATTCGTGATGTCTATCTCGTCGAACCCGGACTCGCGGTCATTGACGTGAACGGAGCTTTCGCAAATGGTCATCGCTCGGGGGTGCTGGTGGAGGAATTGACTGTGGCCTCGATGGTGCAGACACTGTCCGCAAATATGGCGGGCATCACTCGCGTGAAAATATTGGTGGACGGCAAGACGCGGGACACGCTGGCAGGTCACGTTGATCTCGCGAGTTTTTATGACGTCTCCGCGGTCAGTCGGTTGGCAGCACAACTCCAATGACGTATTGCGGCGTCCCCTCGTTCTAAATTCTTCGCAGCATTTTCATTTACAATTTTTCGCTTATGCATTATCGCTCTGACAATCGCACTCCGGAGCAACTGCGTTCGGTCAATATTCTTCCTGACTTCATCCATACGGCTGAAGGCTCGGTGCTCATCGAAGTTGGCCATACCCGCGTAATCTGCACCGCGTCCATCGAAGAGACTGTGCCGCATTTCATGCGAAACGGCGGCAAGGGATGGATCAGCGCCGAATACAGCATGCTGCCCCGGTCCACGCTGACTCGCAGTACGCGCGAGGTGACGAAGGGGCGCGCCAGCGGACGCACCCACGAAATCCAACGCCTGATTGGCAGATCGCTGCGCGCGGTAACCGATCTTGAGCGTCTGGGAGAGAGGACCATCTGGATTGATTGCGACGTAATTCAGGCGGATGGCGGCACGCGGACCGCATCCGTCACAGGAGCGTTTGTCGCGCTTGCTCTCTGTCTGCAAAAACTGGTGGACGCCGGGACTTTAACTTCGGTTCCCTTGCGTGATTTCGTGGCGGCGGTGAGCGTGGGCATTGTGGATGGCGAAATCCTGCTGGACCTTTGCTACGAAGAAGACTCTCGCGCCGACGTGGACATGAATTTTGTGATGACCTCGGGAAATCGTTTTGTGGAACTGCAGGCTACCGCCGAGCATCAAGTGTTTGACGATAGCCAGCTGGCGAGCATGGTATCCATGGCGCGTCAGGGGGTGAAATCACTGATTGCGAAGCAGCAGGCAGTGCTGCCGAAGCTGACGTTGCGGCAGTGACAGGCAACCGTAGAGGTGCTGGCCCACCTTTGCGGTTTGTGGCAAGGTGGAACTTCATGCTGCCCGCGTCGGGATTTTGATTTGGCCTCGCCCCACTGATTGATTCTCACGACGCCCCGAACTCGCCCCTCCCACCTTTACACAAAACGTAAAGGTGGGCCAGCCCCCTGCGGCCGTCCATAAATTCGGTGGTTAAATGGAGATGCTTCGACTCTGCGAGCTCTTTGCAAAGCTCGCCTTCGCTCAGCATGACAGGGTACGAAAATACGCATTGGTGCAACAGTCCGTCAGCCCGTATTACAATGACTTTCCGCCTTTTTTCGCCGCGGGATTTTGTACCCATCCAATTTTGAATCATCGTTTTTGGGAGGTTTTATGAAGTTGACCCCGGGTAAGCTGGCCGGCATGAAGAGAGTATCGAACGAGCGCGGCGTGATCGCCGCCGCCGCTATGGATCAGCGTGGTTCCTTGCAGAAATCCCTGGCTAAAGAAAAAGGGAAAGATATCAGTGACACCGAGATCGAGGAATTCAAAATCCTGGTCAGCGAAGTTCTGACGCCGCATGCCAGCGCGATACTTCTCGATCCCGAGTGGGGATTGCCCGCAGCCAAGCGGCGCGCGAAGAATTCCGGCCTGCTTCTCGCTTACGAGAAAACGGGATACGACAAGACTGGCCCGGGACGTCTGCCCGACTTGCTTGGCGACTGGTCCGTTCGCCGCCTGAAAGAAGTCGGAGCTGACTGCATCAAGATTCTCCTCTATTACACTCCGTACGACTCCAAGGAAATCAACAACCAGAAGCACGCGTGGGTCGAGCGCTTGGGCGACGAATGCCGCGCCAACGATATTCCTTTCTTTCTTGAGTTCGTGGGCTACGACGAGAGTGTTGACGAAAAGGGCGTGGAATACGCAAAGAAAAAACCTCACATCGTCACCGAAAGCATGAAGGAGTTCAGCAAAGATCGCTATGGCGTGGACGTTCTGAAGGTGGAGATTCCGGTGAATACGAAATTCGTCGAAGGCATCAAGGCCTTCAAAGGCGAAAAAGCGTACACCAAAAAAGAAGCGATAGACGCTTTCCACAAAGCGGCGGCAGTCACAACCAAGCCGTTCATTTATCTTTCGGCTGGCGTGAGCAACGCCGAGTTTACCGAGTCTTTGGAACTCGCAGGCGAGGCGGGAGTCAAATTCAATGGCGTGCTTTGCGGACGTGCCACCTGGAAAGATGGAATCCCCGTTTATGCGAAACAGGGCGCCGAAGCATTTCGCAAATGGTTGCAGGACGAGGGCGTAAGAAATATCAACAACGTGAACGCCTGTTTGAAGGCGGCCACGTCGTGGTATCCAATCTACGAGGTTGAGCCGTCGGCGGTCGGAGCTTAAGCCGTCCGGCCAAAACGCCTTGGCAATGAGTCGTTGCGCGCCGAGTCTTGCGTAGGTTTAGCGTGCGGTAGTTTCATGTGCTGGTAATAACAGGACGCACAGAAAATATTGCCGCCCGCTTTAACTTCAGCACAAAGATCGCAAGATTCAGCGTGCAGATCGCAGACCCGGGCACCACAATCTGCGCACTCACCGGCTGGGTCTGCGCCACACGGATAGCCCAGGGCATCTTCGACGCTTCGTACGATAGCGATTTCACATCCCATAAGAAGCTCAGTTTACTTAGAGTGAGTGCCCTTTTACTTTTGTTTTACTCCAGCGCCTTTAGGTTTTCGAACTTGAATTTTGCCTTCTTGCACTCGCACCTCTAAACAAGGTTGCGGATGCACCGCCGGTCCGTCCAGCACTCTACCATCGGTGAGCGAAAATCGCGAGCCGTGCCATGGACACACGACGCTGTTTCCCTTCACCTCCCCCTCCGACAACGGCCCTCCCAGATGCGAACATGTTTCGGCCAGGGCATAAATCGTCTTTCCACGCCGCACCAGCAGGATGGGTGTGTCCTTGAAATTGGCGCGTTTCAATTCACCTTCCAACAGTTCGGATTCGGCCAACACGGTTGTAAATTTCGCAGGCAGCTCACCGTCGGCGTGGTCCACGCCGATTTTTTGTTCAAACACAAGCTTACCGCCCAGATACGCCGCCGCCATGGCGGTCGTATAACCGAGCGCAGCCAGGCCGTGGCCCCAGCTTCGCGACCTTTTCTTTCGCATGATCAGGGACGCCAACATGAGCGAGGTCCCACCCAGATTGAGTAATCCATGGATTAGGCCAACACGGCGAGCGGGAGTATCCACGTCCTGCCAATCGGTAAATCCGGTTGCTGCGGCCGCGGCGGCTCCAACTAGTCCGATAGATAGCGAGGTGTCGGCCGCTGAAGCAAACGCTTTGTCGGAGCTGATGCTATTCAAAAGATCGCAAACCAGCGTGACACTCCATGCCCCAACAGGGATGTCGGTCAGGACAACGTGTAGGGGATGCCCAAGCCAGGTTCCATGCAGAAAGTTCTTAGCTTGTTTACCGGCAGGGCCCCGGGCAAAGACTCCGTGGATCAATTCCTGCGCATCTTTTTCTATAGGTTCGAGCCATTCCTGCCGGGCAATGCCGGACATGATTGCATCCATGAATAGTGTTTCCTCTCGCAGTTTGTTTGTGGTTTCATTGGATGTTATAAGAAGTGGCGAAGGTGGTATGAAGTAAACGCTTTGTTAGATGGGAGGATGTATGCCGCCTCATGCGGTGAAGGTACCCGTGATTTCCTCGGTTCCAATCGAATGCGAGTTCTGGCCCGAGAATGACGGATGGGCGGGCTCATGCGTACGACTTAAGCTCGTAGTCCATGGCACTAGTTTCGAAGATGCCAAGAAAAACATGGAAGCTGCGCTGGAGGCAAAGATTAAAGCCTTGGTGGATGCACGCTCAAGCGACGCCGCGAAAGATCGTGTGGCTTAGAGCTAATTTCCCGCTGAATCAGTAGCGACCTTTTTATCGCCGACAATCATTATCCTCGCGACCAGCGCCCCTGCCGCAGCCAGGCCGGCGCAAATCAACATCACGATTCGGAATCCAAACACAAAAGCTTCTCCGACCGACGTCTTTATCGCGGCTTGTAAAGAAGGCTCGAGGTTAGGAGACACCTGCAATCCTGCGAGCCTGATTCTATCCGCATGAATCTGGTGTACGACATCAGCGGGGAGCGAGAGTTCAGCCAGGCGGTGATCGAGGCGAACACTGAATGCCTGCAACATGACAATTCCCAGCACCGCAATCGCGAGAACACCCGCAATGCGAGCTACCGCGTTGTTGATTCCGGAGGCCGTACCTGCGTGATCTTCATCCGCTGAGCTCATCACGACCGTGGTCAGGGGCGCGACCGTGATCGTCATTCCAAACCCGAGAACAATGATGGCTGGGAAAAATGTAGTCCAGTACCGTCCTCCCACCGACGGCAAAGCGAATAAAAGAAATCCAGACGCGGCGATCAACGGACCAACGATGAGCGAAACGCCCGGCCCGTAGCGGGCCACAAGTCCTCCGGCCCAACGGGAAAGAGAAAACATCAGCAGAATCATGGGGAGCACGGCCGCCCCCGTAGCGGTCGGCGAATATCCGTGGACCTGAATCAGATTGAGCGGGAACAGAAAGAAGAAAAGTCCGACAGCGGCATAAAGAAAAAGCGTGAGCAGGTTGGCGCCGCTGAAGCTGCGAGATTTGAAAAGTGTGAGTGGAACCATGGGCGAACTGCTTCGGGATTCCACCCGTGCAAAAGCGATAAGGCACACGCAGCCAATAATTATGCTGCCGAAGACCAGTGGATTTCGCCAGCCCAGATTGGCGCTTTCAACGAATCCGTTTACCAAACCACCCAATCCCAGTGCGCACAAAATAGTCCCCCACCAGTCGAGGCGGCTTTTGGTGGTGCTGCGGCTTTCTGGAATTTTCCAGAGTGAAATGACTATGACTGCGGCCGCCAACGGAAGGTTGACGAGAAATGCCCATCGCCAGGAAGCGTGTTGCACCAGCCAGCCTCCGGCGACCGGTCCAATCGCCGTCGTGATTGCGGTAAAGCCTGACCAGGTACCGATTGCCTTGCCGCGACTCTTTTTGTCGAATGACGCGCCGATGATTGCCAGACTGCCGGGGACGAGAAGCGCTGCACCCACGCCTTGCACACTTCTAGCAAGATTCAGGAAGTGAATGTTCATTGCGATTCCGCAACCGAGCGACGCTGCGGCGAAAAGGCCGACGCCCAACAAGAACAGCAGCCGGCGTCCGAACATGTCTCCCAACGCACCGCCGAGCAAAATTAGTGACCCTAGAAAAAGCCCATAAGATTCGACCACCCATTGGACATCCACAACCGTGGCATGAAAACTATTTTGAATGGCGGGCAGAGCGACATTGACCACCGTGCTGTCAATGAATGCCATGCTGGAGCCGAGAATGGTGGCGGCAAGTATCCAAAGCTGGGCGTTTTCAGCGCAGCGAGATGCGGAAGCAGTTGATCGAATTACAGCCTCGTCGCAGGGCGCTTTCATTGAATAAATGAATCAAGATCGTTGCAGGTCAAAATAGTATCACCGAGCGTTCCGGGGCGATGCTGCGCCTCGTCATTCAGCGGACTCACCAGACTCCGAGAAGTGGTCCCGATAATGACAGTCCAACCATTCCCGACTGCGAAAACCTATTCGTGCTGCTACAATCGCGCGCAATAAGAGATGGGACAAAAGGAGGGCATCATGATTTTGGGAATGTCCACGGAGACTTACACACTCATCCACGTACTGATTAGCTTTGTCGGAATTGCTTCGGGACTGATGTTAGTTTTGGGATTTCTTACCGGGAAGCGGTTCGATGGAATGACAGCGATTTTCCTGGTCACAACTGTCTTGACCAGCGTGACCGGATTCGGCTTTCCTTTTGATCATCTGTCGCCTGCTCACAAGGTCGGCATCATTTCGCTGGCAGTTCTGGCCATCGCGATTCTCGCACGCTACCTCTATCACCTCAGAGGATCGTGGCGCGGGATTTATGTTGTCACATCCATCATCGCTCTTTATCTGAATGTCTTTGTGGCTGTGGTGCAGGCATTCGAAAAAGTCCCGGCATTGAAAGCACTGGCTCCCACCCAATCCGAGCCGCCATTCCTGATCGCGCAGATCGCGGTTTTATTGATTTTCATCGCGATTACAATTTTCGCGAACAAGAAATTCAGGCCTGACACGTTGCGCGTAGCCTGAAGTCGAAATAGGGTGGGAGAGATAAAAGCTGTTCCCCGGCGAAAATGCTTTCTATCCGCATCGCG
>JBEEGK010000472.1:0-12397 GCA_041166845.1 Acidobacteriaceae bacterium | reverse complement strand
AAAGTGGAGTCAGGCTGTGCCAGGATGGCCTTTATTATTGCGTAGATTGCCGAGACGCGTGCGATTACCAAATCGGAAATTAGGGGCCTTCCTAAATCACCACCGCTTCTTTATATTCTCCGAAAACTTTTCTCATCGCATCGGATATTTCACCCACAGTTGCGCGAGCCTCCACCGCCGCCACGATGTGCGGCATAAGATTTGCACCTGAGCGAGCAGCGTCCTCCACGCCTTTCACGGCTTGATTGAAAGGCTCCGGCTCGCGTCGGGTTCGCAACTCGCGCAAACGCTCGATTTGTTGGCGTTCGAGCGATTCGTCCACCCGTTGCAGCGAAATGGGCTTTTCATCTTCCATGGCAAACTTGTTGACGCCGACGACGACGGCTTCCTGGCGGTCCACCTGTTGCTGGTATTCGTAGGCGGCATTTTGAATTTCCTGTTGAACGTATCCACGATCAATGGCTTTGAGCATTCCGCCAAGAGCCCCGATTTTTCCCAGATACGCGTTCGCGCGCTTTTCTATTTCGTTGGTCAGGCTTTCGATGTAGTAAGAACCCGCGAGCGGATCAACAGTCTGCGGAACACCCGACTCATAAGCGACGATCTGCTGAGTGCGAAGCGCAATGCGGGCGGCCTGCTCCGTTGGTAGGGCCAGAGCTTCGTCGTACGAATTCGTGTGCAGTGATTGCGTCCCTCCCAGAACGGCAGCCATCGCCTGCACCGCAGTGCGGACGATGTTGTTCTCAGGTTGCTGCGCGGTCAACGTGGAGCCAGCCGTCTGCGTATGAACGCGTAGCATCCAGGAGCGCGGATTCTTCGCTTTGAAATGGTCGCGCATAATGCGTGCCCACATCCGGCGCGCGGCGCGGAACTTGGCCACTTCTTCCAGGAAATTGGAATGCGCGTTGAAAAAGAATGACAGCCTTGGCGCGAAGTCATCAACATCCAATCCGGCGTCTATGGCCGCTTGCACGTAGGCCACGCCATTTCCCAGAGTGAATGCAACTTCCTGCACTGCCGTCGAACCAGCCTCACGCATGTGGTAACCCGAGATTGAAATCGAATTCCATTCCGGAACATGCTCGTTCGTCCAGGCAAAAATATCAGTGACGATGCGCATGGCCTGCTGCGGAGGGTAAATGTAAGTTCCCCGCGCAATGTATTCCTTGAGCACATCGTTTTGGACGGTGCCCGAAAGCCGGCGAATGTTCGCTCCCTGGCGGCGCGCCACCGCAACATACAACGCCAGCAGGATGGAGGCTGTGGCATTTATCGTCATCGAGGTTGAAATTTTGGTCAGTTCGATTCCATCGAACAAGCGCTGCATGTCTTCGATGGAATCAATCGCCACTCCAACTTTGCCGACCTCGCCTGCCGCCAGCGGATGGTCGGAGTCCAATCCAATTTGGGTTGGCAGATCGAATGCAACGGAAAGCCCCGTGGTGCCATGCGCGAGCAAGTATTTGTAGCGTTTATTCGATTCGTCCGCGTCTCCCATGCCCGCGTATTGCCGCATGGTCCAGAGGCGCCCGCGGTACATGGTCGCTTGAACTCCGCGAGTGAAGGGGTATTGGCCGGGGTACCCGGTGTCTTCGTCCGGATTACGCTCTGCGACGTCCGCCGGCGTGTAGAGCTGGCGAATTGGAATATGCGAGGAGGTCTCAGGATCGAGCGTTCTACCTTCGTCGGTGGGAGGCTTTTGCGGCATCCATTCTTTTCTGGGGAGTGTTTAACCTTTTTTGCGGATCCGCCGAAAAGACGTGAATCCGAACCATCCAAACATCAGACTAAAAAGAACTGCCGCCGCTATCCGATTGGGGGTGGTCTTGCCGGCCTGGTACAACATGACTTCGCGCACAACGGCCGAGGCCCCGATGGCACCTAATGCCAAGAAAACAAATCCGGTAACTTCAAGCCAGAGCTGGCTGGCGACACCGCCGATGTGGCTCGCAGTGGCCTTGCCTGCCTGCATTGCAGCTCCAAAGGTACGGGTCTTTTTTACTTGCTGCCCAACAATGCGCGCCGCGATGCCAACCTTGCGCGCGGTGGAAGGTTTTATCATCGTCTTAATTCTATCAACTTCGGGTTACAATACCGTGCAGCTAAGGTTTCTGTGAAGCATTGATACGCTAAATCGCATCTAAGTATTTGGACTCGGAACAGCGGCAAAACCTTGAGGGGGACTAGTGGACCAGCAGCTTAAGCAGTTGATGAAGGAATTAGGCGAGGCCATCAATGAATCCCTGGCGGACTCAGAACAGATTGCCGAAGTCGTTTCCAGAATCAAAGACGGAGGATACGACATCTTCTTGGTGCTTGAGGCCACGATTGGAGTCAGCAAGCCGGGCGAGAAGGGCGACAAGACCTCGATGGTAACCACGCTGACCAGCAATCCCGAACTTAAGGTCAATGATCAGGATGTGAAATTCCTGAAGTCACTGCGGATTAAGGTGGAAGACGACGCCGCGTAAGGACAGTGACAGTAGCTCCGTCTACGGTTACAACTGAACCCCAATCTCATCCAAATGCGCCAGCAAATCGCCTGGATCGCTATAGACTCGGTAGGCTCCGGCCCTTTCCAATTCATCCTGTCCAAAGCCCCCGCAAAGCAATCCCACACCGACTGCGCGAGCGCGCTTGGCCGCCAGCAGATCCCAGACGCTGTCGCCGATGACCATGCAGTTTTCCATCTTCACGTCCAGACGGTGGGCCGCAGCCAGAAATAAGTCGGGCTCAGGTTTTGCGTTGGCAACTTCGTCCCCGGTAATTATGGGAAGTCTGGGATCCACGTGCAGCATCTTTAAAAATCGCTCGGCCTGCTCGCGTGGACTGCTGGTTGCGATCGCGTGGGGAACACTCGCTCTGAGAAGCGTGGACAAAAGTTTTCTGGCCCCCTGGAGAGGTCTCACTTCCTGCGCGCGTTTGGCGTAGGCTTCGCCATGGATTTCTCTCAACCGCTCAATCTGTTTGGAACTCAGATGCGCTCGGGCGTCTCGCAGGAAAGCTTTCACAATCAACTGATCGCTCATGCCGATTTTGCGGTGGATCATCCAATTCGGAAGCTCGACTTTGGCGGCATGAAGAGCTTCACCCCAGGCAAGAACATGCTGGTAAACACTATCAATTAGCGTCCCGTCTAGGTCGAAAAGGATGGCGACTTTATTGTGTCGCGATTTGTCCCGCTTATGCTTGGCCATTAGTACTCCTGGAATTCGTTCCGATTGGTGCCGTTTGGATGCGTATTTTCATTTCGCGAAAGTATCCGATCGAGAGATCGCTCTCGAAACCTCCCTCTTCGCCCTGTGCTACTATTTAGCGTCTTCGGCAGGAGACTACAAAGTTTTTTAGCGTGGCTCGCCGCCAGCGCTCTTAACCGCATCGAAGCGGAACGTGATGAAAGATACGCTTGGAGTGCTATTAGCCGGAGGGGCAGGAGAGCGCCTCTATCCCCTCACGCGCGACCGCGCAAAGCCCGCCGTAACGTTTGGCGGCATCTATCGCATCATTGACGTGACGCTCTCCAATTGTGTCAACTCCGATCTGCGACGCGTCTACATTCTCACCCAGTACAAAGCGCTTTCGCTGAATCGCCACATCCGCGAAGGATGGAACATCATGGGTAGCGAAATGGGGGAGTTTATTGAAGTGCTTCCACCCATGAAGCGCGTAAGCGACCAGTGGTATCAGGGCACGGCAGACGCGGTTTATCAGAACATCTATTCCATTGGATCAGAGCAGCCGCGCCACGTTCTGATTCTTTCCGGCGACCATATTTACAAGATGAATTATGGACGCATGCTCACTCAGCACAACGACTCCGGCGCGGATGTGACGCTGGCGACCATCCAGATTGACCTGGATGAAGTACACCGCTTTGGAGTGGTTGACGTTCACAGCGACAATCGCGTTGTGGGTTTCGAAGAGAAACCTAAAGAGACCAAGTTGCGGTCGCCCTACAGTAAAGACAAAGTTTCCGCCTCGATGGGCATTTATCTGTTCAACACCGATGTCCTTATTCCGGCGCTGCTCAAAGATGCTGAGGACCCGAATTCCAGTCACGATTTCGGCAAGGATATTCTGCCCAAGATGGTGGATGAATACCGCGTGTACGCGTACGATTTCGTGGACGAGAACAAGAAAGAGGCTCTCTACTGGCGCGACGTGGGGACCCTGGAAGCTTTCTACGAAGCGAACATGGATATCGTTTCGGTATCTCCGGTGTTCAATTTGTACGATTCCGATTGGCCAATCCGCACCTATCAGCGGCAGTATCCGCCCGCGAAGTTTGTTTTCGCAGAGCCTGGCCGCACCGGACAGGCCACTGATTCGATCGTTTCTGCCGGATGCATCGTCTCCGGCAGCACCGTGAGCAACAGCATTCTTTCTCCAGATGTCAGAGTCAATTCATACAGCGAAGTGGAGTCGAGCATCTTGTTCTCGCACGTCAATGTCGGACGCCATTGCCGCATTCGTCGCGCAATTATTGATCGCGACGTGCACATTCCTGAAGGCACCACTATTGGATACGACGCCGAGGCCGACCGTCAGAGATACTTCGTCACCGATAGCGGAATTACGGTCGTAACTCGCGATTACTCTCTATTTGAAAATCCTGTCACGGTGGACTACTTCACCTCGGAATAAAAGCTCGTCATGTGGCTCACATGGTCTTCGTTCCGAAGCCCCTTGCTTCCTCAAGATGACAATGGTAAGTCCTCACGCTAACTCCCACTGCTACAATGCGTTGTTTCTTCAGTCTCTCCAAAGAACTTTTGTACACACATAGACGTACCATCCCTGTGATGTAGGGTGAGATCCTTTCGAGGACCGCCTGTGAGACTTGGAGTTGAGGGAGTGCGGGTTGGAAGACGCGCAACTTGGTGCCATGTTGGTCCGTCGCTGCATTGCTGGCGATGCGAGCGCGTGGGAGGAGATCGTCCAGCGTTATAGCCGGCGGATTTACAACATCTGCTACCGTTTTGCCGGCTCTGCGGACGATGCCCAGGACCTCACTCAAGAGGTCTTCATCAAGATGTACCGCACGTTGAAGACCTACGATCTGGAGCGCGGAGCGCTCATGACTTGGGTCACGACCATTACCCGCAACCTGCTGGTAGACCATTTCCGCAAGACGCGGCAGGACCGAATGACCGATTCGCTCGACGGCGAAACCTCCCAGCACGAGGATGCTGCCCCCTTAAGTGACCGCATTCCAGACAAAACTCAGCCTCCCGACGCACGAGTTCAAAGCCGGGAAACTGGCGAAGTGGTGCATCAAGCGCTTCAAAAGCTGTCCCCGGAGCTGCGGGAAGCTGTGATTCTAAGGGACTTACAAGATATGGACTACCGCGATATTGCCACGGTTCTGAAGGTACCGGAAGGAACCGTGAAAAGCCGTATAAACCGCGGGCGCGCGGAACTTGCACGCCTGCTTCAACGTACATATAAGCAGGTGATGTGATGGCAGAACAAAACACCAACATGATGCATTGCAACGAGTTCGACGCCCTGCTCAGCGATGCCGTGGAGCAACGCTTAAGCGGTCAGAAACTCGCGGATTTTGAGGCCCATTCGCACGGGTGCACGACGTGCGGCCCGCTCCTCACGGAAGCTACCGCGGGCCGGCACTGGCTGAAGTCTCTTTCCGAAGTGGAGCCTCCACCGCTGTTGATTGATAACATTTTGGTCGCGACCAGCGGGCTCGACACTTTCCGCATGAGAGACCTCGCTGCCTCTCGTTCTAACGGCTCGTGGTTCGAGAAAGTGCGCGAGCGCGTGGGTCTAGTGTTTACCCCCGTAATGGCGGTAGCAAGGCAGCCGAGATTTGCCATGTCATTTGGGATGGCCTTCTTCTCGCTCTCGATCACTATGAGCCTGGCCGGAGTGAAGCTTAATGATGTCCGGCGCGTAGACCTCCGTCCAGCGGCGATCAAGCGGACGTATTACGAGAGTTCCGGCAGGGTGATCAAGTACTACGAGAACATTCGATTTGTGTACGAGATCGAGTCGCGAATGCGGGAGTTTAAGCGCTCGACGACGCCTGCGGACGCTGCGCCAAATTCGAAAGATAAAACACGCAAGAACAACACCAGTGAACAACCCGAAAACGGGCCAGGACAAGGTCCGCAAAAGCGGGAAGAACGCAACTACAGCCAGGGGGAAAACCAGCCAATGCTGGCCGCTCTTCCGAATGATTCGCCTGTAGTGATGTTTGCGAACACATACAGGAGGAATTCATGAACTGCGCCAACCATGGCGATGTTGCAGCAATCGCTTATTGCCGCACCTGCGGAAAGGCCCTGTGCGCGAATTGCACGCGCGAAGTTAAGGGCGTGATTTATTGCGAGAACTGCCTGGCTGAAAGGATGCAGGGAGCGCCGACGGCAGCGGCTTACAGTGGAACTCCGCTCCCGCCACCGATCCCCCACGATGTACGTTCCAGCCCGAATCCTGCATTGGCTGGTATTCTCGCCGGTATTTTTCCCTTCGGTGTAGGCGCTGTCTATTGCGGACAGTACGCGAAAGGCCTGGCACATCTGCTGATCTTCACCGGGCTGGTGTGGGGATTGTCCTCAGGCCACTTCGGCAGCCTCGAACCCGTGCTTGGAATTGGCATGGGATTCTTCATCGTTTACCAAATTATTGATGCCATCCGATCGGCAAAAGCCATTCAGATGGGACAGCCTGCTCCCGATCCCTTTGGGCTCGGACATGCGTTCGGCACGGGTGAATTAACCGGGCCGAGCAGCGCAACAGAAAAATCAAGCGCTTCCAAAGTGCCTACAGCTGCCGTGGTTCTTATTGGACTGGGGGTTTTGTTTCTACTCCACACAGCCGGCATTCTGGCGGTGAACGCCGACCGGATTTGGCCGCTGTTCATCATCGCACTCGGAGTCTGGCTTTACGCCAAGCGCCAGGGCATGGTGGGACCACGCTACGACCGTCATGGCCGAGTCTGCCGCACCCGTGGGCTGACAGGCCCCGCAGTGCTGGTGACGGTGGGAACCCTCTCGTTGATTGAAGGTCTTAACGGTCCAGGTTGGGATCGGACTTGGCCGGTATTGCTTCTGGTAATCGGCCTCACCCGCTTGCTTGAGAGTAAGAATCCCCCGCTGCCGCCAACTCCGATGGGTCAGGGTTTGTCGGGTCAGGATGTCTCAAGCTCGGCTGCGGCCATGACTGATATCGCGCCCGCTCCCACGGAACCGAATCGCGAGGCACACAATGGCTAGCCCGGTTCAAATACCTAACGCTCGTCCCTCGCGATCATTCGCTGGACCGGTGGTCCTGATCATCCTTGGGATCATTTTTCTGCTGGGGAACCTTCGCATGCTGCGATGGGAAACCCTAGCGCATTCCTTCGCTCACTACTGGCCTTTGCTGCTGATCATATGGGGCGTGATCAAGTTACTCGAATATCAACAAGCGCAAAAGGCCGGCACGCGCGCCCCAGGCATCGGCGTGGGCGGAGTTTTCCTGCTGATTTTCATCATCGTTTTTGGGATTGCCGCTACTCAGGCGTCCCACTTCAACTGGAGTGAGATTCGCGATCAGATGCACTTGGAGAACGGCGACTTTCCACTCTTCGGACACTCCTACAACTATGACGACCAACTGGATCAGCCATTTCCCGCAGGCGGCTCGCTGCATGTTTCAAACGAACGTGGAGCGGTCAATGTGAGCGCTGCGACCGACAACAAAATTCACGTGATTGTCCGCAAACGCATCAGCGCGGACAATCAGCAGGAAGCAGACAAATGGGACCCCCTGACCAAGCCGCAAATAGCTGTGAGCGGTAATATCGTTACCGTGAACGCAAACACTCACGGCGCTGGCGACCACTGGGTCAACACCGACATGGATATTTCGCTCCCTCGCAAGGCTGCGGTGGTAATTTCCACGCGCCACGGCGATATCAATGTCACGGGGCGGGATGGAGATGCCGGACTCACCAGCGAACATGGTGAGGTGTCGGTCACGGACCTTAATGGAAATGTGAACCTGAACCTCGACCACAGTTCCGCGCGGGTCTCGCAGGTGAGCTCTGATGTCTCAGTGGACGGGCGTGCTAACGACGTATCGCTGGAAGACATAAAAGGCACCATTCGTCTGAACGGTGACTTCATGGAGAGTTTGAAGCTGGCTAGAATCGCCAAGCCGGTGGTGTTCAAGTCTTCCCGTACAGAAATGTCTTTCAACAAGCTCGATGGCGCACTCGACCTCGATTCGGGCGATTTACATCTGTCCGATGTGAGTGGTCCGCTGCGCGTCACCACTAGATCGAAGGACGTCCGAGTCAATGGATCTTCGGGAGACGTGCGCCTGCAGGACGAAAACGGCGCCGTGGAAATTCGCGTCAATAAACTGGGTAGCATGCAGGTGGAAAATCGCCAGGGCGATATCAGGATTTTCTTGCCGGACAAATCAGCTTTTCAGGTGGAGGCTCACGTTCGCAATGGCGAGATTGAATCCGATTTCGGCGAGGTAAAAATTGATAACGGGGATGACCAGGCGAGCGCTTCAGGGACGGTTGGGAGTGGCGGTCCTCGAATGGTGCTTAACAACGAGCACGGCACGATTGAAATTCGTAAGGGCTCGTCCATGCCGGAGGACATGCCTCCCATCCCGAAGATTCCTCATTTGCCCCGCGGACCTCATCCGCCGCACGTGCCTGAGCCGCCTGAGCCGTCGGAGAACTAGGGTTGATCGAGTGATGCTGGCTAGGATCCTTCGTCGTTACCGCGCTTCGCGGCTCCGGTTTTTCGAGGATGACAGCCCTACAAATGTCATTCTGAGCGTGGCGAAGAACCTATGTATTCGCTCTCAGCTCCCCACCCCTTACGCTCTCACCTGCGGCCATGTTATGTTCGGTTTCCTAGTTTAAATAGGCTGTCGCACTTTTCGCTCACTAAATATTCGCTGACTATCAATGATTCGCTCGTACCAAGGCATTACCCCAACCGTCCCCGCGTCGTGTTACGTTGACGATTCCGCGCAGCTCGTCGGGGACGTTGTTCTCGGGGAACATGCCAGCATCTGGATGAATGCGGTGCTGCGCGGCGACGTTCACGCCATTCGCATTGGCGCTCATTCCAATGTGCAAGATTGCAGCGTGCTGCATGGAATGAAAGAGCTCCACGGCGTGTTTCTTGGCGAATATGTAACCGTGGGACATTCGGTAACCCTGCACGGATGCACCATCGAAGACCGCTGTTTGATTGGGATGGGTGCGATCATTCTAAATGGCGCGCGCATTGGTGCCGGGTCGATCATTGCGGCGGGAACCCTGATTCCCGAGAAGACGGTGGTCGAGCCCGAATCGTTGTGGATGGGTTCTCCTGGCAAATTCCGCCGCAAGCTCGAAGAACAAGATCAGCAAACCATCATGCGCTATGCGAATAATTATTTAGGATACAAAGAGTCGTACCTGGCGGAAACGAGGGCGCTTCGCCTGAACAGCATTCCAGAGATTGATAAAGACATAAATGATTAAAGCCGTCCGAGGAACGCGCGATCTTCTGCCACCGGAAACCTCGCTGTGGAATTTCGTGGAGGCCGCTGTGCGTGATGTCTTTCGCGCTTACAACTTCCATGAAATTCGCACGCCGATTTTCGAAAGCACCGAGCTTTTCGCGCGCGGCGTGGGAGAAGAAACCGACATCGTCGCCAAAGAGATGTACACGTGGGAAGATAAGAGCCGCGCCGCCAGCGAAAAAGGACAGTCGCTCACTCTGCGGCCGGAAAATACTGCCGGAGTAGTGCGCGCCTACATCGAGCACAAACTTGGAGAGCGCGGCCTGCAAAAGCTGTATTACATAGGACCGCAGTTTCGTCGCGAGCGTCCCCAAAAAGGCCGCTACCGGCAGTTCTACCAGATCGGCGCCGAAGTGCTTGGCCCGGCAAGCTCCGGAAGCGAGTCTCCGGCGCGTGATGCCGAAATTCTGGAATTACTAGCCACTTTGCTAGATCGGCTCGGAATCGAAGGCTGGACCTTGCGCTTGAATTCCGTGGGGTGCAGCAATGACCGGGCAGCGTACAACGAAGCATTGCGCAAAGCGCTGGAACCGGTTGTGCCGAACATGTGCGTGGATTGCCAGCGGCGGGCGGTAACTAATCCCCTGCGCGTGTTTGATTGCAAAGTCCCTGAAGACCAGCCAATCATTGAGGCGTTGCCGCGCATTAGCCAATTCCTGGATGAACCCTGCCGCAAGCACTTCCAAGAAGTGCAGGAAATATTGAAGGCGATCGGCGTTCCGTTCACCTTGGATGATCGGCTCGTCCGCGGACTCGACTATTACACGCGTACCGCGTTCGAATTCATTCACGGCTCATTGGGTGCGCAGAACGCGATTCTTGGTGGAGGCCGATACGACGGACTCTCGGAATCGCTGGGAGGCCCACCTGCTCCGGGCATCGGCTTTGCCATCGGGGAGGACCGCCTCATTCTGGCGCTGAAAGAAACGGCGGAAGCCGTTCATCGCAAGCCGGATGTTTATATCGCAGCCCTCGGCCCGGGGATGGATCGTGAGTCCGCCCGCTTGGCGCGGGAGTTACGCCGCCATGATGTGATCGTTGAATTAGGCGATGAGAATTTCCGTCTGAAAAAGTCTTTTGAAACTGCCGAAAAGCTCGGCGCGCGATTCGCTTTGATCGTCGGTGAAAACGAGGTCAAGGCAAACGCATTCGCGCTGAAGGATCTTGAGAGTGGCGTGCAGGCGTCAGTGCCTCGAGCTGAGTTGGCTGAGAAAATCTTGTCTGCTCGATAAGGAGAAGTCACATCATGAAACCGCATTTCGCTTTTTTCTCCTTCCTCTTAATTTCTGCGGCGCTGGCAATTCCTGCAAAAGCGCAGAGCCCTCAGAATCGCAAACCTCTGACCCCCTTGGAACAGACGCTGGTGGACAACTCCAAAACTATCCCGGAAGCGCTGAAGACTAAGAATGTGGACCTGTTAAAGCTCACACTGGCCGATAATTTTTACGGTGTGGGCAGCGAAGGAGGTCTTCACCACCGGGATGAAGTTATTGATGCGGCGGCGGAAGGAATGCTGAAGGATTACACCGTTTATAACGCCTCCGTCTTCACGGTGGACAATAATAATGCGATTGTTACCTACAATCTCATCGTCAACATGCCGGAAGGCGATACCGACTTGGCGCCCCGCTATCAGCGGATCTCCGATCTATGGGTCAAAAGCGGCGAGCAGTGGAAACTAAAATTCGAGCAGGCGACACCGCTGCGCTCAATTGATTGAAGTTTAGCGGGCGAGGCGCCCGCTCCACACATTCTGTGGCTGCTCTCCGATACGTTTATAATTTCCCATCACACTGAATCCTTAAATCTTTGCAGTCAAAGGGTAAAACTTGCCTCTGGATTTTTTAGGCGACTTAGAAAGAACTCACATGTGTGGCGGTCTGCGCGGCTCAGACGCGGGCAAACATGCCGTGCTGATGGGATGGGTAAACCGCCGCCGCGATCTTGGGAATCTTCTATTCATTGATTTGCGCGATCGCAGCGGCATCATGCAGATTGTTTTCAATAAGGAGCAGAATCCCTCCGCCCACGCCAAGGCCGAGACGCTCCGTAATGAGTTCGTCATCGCTGCGTCCGGCACAGTGAAGCTGCGCGATGCGAACACCATCAACAAAAATCTCCCCACGGGAGATGTTGAACTGGTGGTGGATGAGCTGCGCATTCTGAATGAATCGAAGCAGCCTCCATTTCTGCCGGGAGAGTCAGTTCTCCCGAACGAAGAAATGCGCCTCAAGTACCGTTATATTGACCTCCGCCGCGACGTGATGCAGCGCAACATCGAGTTGCGGCACAAAGTGGCGATCGCAATCCGGGAATACCTCTCTGCAGAAGGTTTTTTCGAAATTGAAACTCCCTTCATGACGCGTTCAACGCCAGAGGGCGCCCGCGATTATCTCGTCCCAAGCCGGGTGCAGCCCGGATCGTTTTACGCATTGCCGCAGTCGCCACAACTTTTTAAACAGATTCTTATGATCTCCGGATTCGATCGCTACTTCCAGATCGTGCGCTGTTTTCGGGATGAAGACCTGCGCGCCGACCGGCAGCCGGAATTCACCCAGATTGATTTGGAGATGTCGTACCCGCAACAGGAAACTGTCTGGGGAGTGGTGGAAGGTTTCCTAAAAGCGGCTTTCAAAACCGCTGGACACGAGATCACGACACCGTTTCCACGTATGAGCTATGACGAGGCAATTCGTCTCTACGGAAACGACAAGCCTGACATGCGTTTGCCGGCTATGGTGGATGTGCGTGCGGCGCTCTCGTCCGGCGAACTTGAAGAGGTCACGTCAAAGTTCAAGATCCGAGGAGATCTGCCACTGCAACTGATTCGCATCCCGAAAGTCGGAGAGATTTCCGGCACCGA
>JBEEGK010000471.1:0-3175 GCA_041166845.1 Acidobacteriaceae bacterium | reverse complement strand
AGGCCGTCCACTTGGAAGCTCCGCAACCAATCCGGCTGGATTACACGAATTCGGCGCTGGTCCTCCAGCCGGGCGAAATCACCGGTACTGATACTTCGATCCAATTTCAAGGACGAGTTCCGATTGGGGTTCCCGGAGCTATGAGCTTGAGCGCCAAGGGAAATATTAACCTTCGGCTGTTGAGCCTATTCAGTCCTGACTTGCGAAGTGCGGGCGTAATTGCGCTCGATGTTCATAGCGAAGGAAGTGAAACAAAGCCCCAGATTCGCGGCCAAGTTCTCATTCAGGACGTATCGTTTGCTGCTTCTGGCGCTCCCTTGGGCGTAAGTCATCTAAATGGCACTCTCGATCTGCTTAATAATGAAGTGCAGATCACACAGTTGCACGGCAACATGGGTGGAGGAGATATTTCAGCGGGCGGCACCGTGACATACCAGCCGCAAGTGCAATTCAACGTCGCCCTACAGTCGAAGTCAGTGCGCCTGCGCTATCCCGACGGTGTGCGAGCTTTGCTCGAGAGCAATCTTACTTTCAACGGAACCCCACAAGCTTGTTCGCTCGAGGGCCGGGTGTTGATTGACGCCCTTTCTTTCACTTCAGATTTCGATCTGGCAACTTTCATGGACCAGTTCACGGGGGCGAGCGTTCCGCCTACCGGCGAAAGTTTCGCTGACCACGTTAAGCTGAACGTGACATTACAATCCGCGGAAGATCTATCCGCCGCTACTTCGCAGATCAGCCTCGAAGGCCAGGCGAACCTCAGGGTGATTGGGACAGCGTCGAATCCGGTGATAGTCGGGAGAGCTGATGTGACGGCCGGAGATATTTTCTTCATGAAACGGCGCTATCAGCTGGAGCGCGGAATATTTAATTTCACAAATCCCAATCAGACTGAGCCCGTGGTGAACATGCTCATCACCACCACGGTGCAGCAATACAATCTCAGCCTCACTGTGGTTGGACCGATTGACAAATTGCGCACCAGCTACGTCTCCGATCCTCCGTTATCGCCAGTGGATATCATCAACTTGCTCGCGCGCGGACAAACCACCGAGCAGTCAACGCCGACGAATTTTGGCGCCAATTCCATCCTGGCTCAGGGCGTCGCCGGCCAACTCAGCAATAGCGTGCAAAAGCTCGCCGGAATCTCAAGCCTGGAGATTGATCCTCTACTGGGCGGCAACAATCGCAATCCGTCCGCGCGCGTGGCGGTGCAGCATCGCATTACCAGAAACTTTTTATTCACATTTTCGACAGACGTCACGCAGCCGCAAAGTGAAATTATCCAGGGAGAATATCGCATCAACAAACGCTGGTCGGTAAGCGCGGTGCGCGATGAGAATGGTGGAGTGGCGATGGATGGAAAATTTCACACAACTTTTTGAGGGCGTGTCGAACTGACCCATGGTCATAATAAATAGCCCTAGCTAGATCGTGGTGGCACCTACCCACTTGAGCCATTGCGTGAAATACACTCAGAGTCATAAGGTGGAAGCGTCTGCCGATAATGCTTACAGTTAAAAGACCGTCTAGACGCTAGCTAGTTCATTGTCACGCCTGTTCAAATCATGAACCTACAAAACGCAATCTCCCCCGAGACCGAAACGACGCACGTCCGAATTCTGGTCGTTGATGATCATGAAGTAATGCGGATGGGAATACGAAACCTGCTGGAAGCTGTCCCCCACTGGAGCATCTGCGCCGAAGCCAGCAACGGAACAGAAGCAATTGAGAAGTCGGTGCAATTTCAGCCCGATATCATAATCATGGACATCACCATGCCGGGAATGAATGGGCTGGAAGCCGCCGGAGAGATCGCAAAAGTCCGCCCTGAAATTCCAGTGATTATGTTTTCCCTGCACCTTTCCGACGACCTGGTGAAGCACTTCCAAACTGGCGGGATTCGTGGAGCTGTCGGAAAAGGCGAAGCTGCCAGAGACCTGGTCGATGCGGTAAAGAAAGTGTTAGGTGGGGGAACATTTTTCCCACAAAAGGACGTCAAAGGGCTCAATTAGAGGAAGGCATAATTCAGAGTCTGCCGCTACACCGGTTTCCCGATCCACCACAAAATCTTCGCTACAATCCGCCATCCATGGGCGGAAATCGGAATTGAGTCGTATTCCCGATTCTCCGGAACCAGCACCTCAGTATCATCAAACCGTTGCAGTCTGGAGACGATCAAGCCCTGCACCTCATGCGTGGCTACTACGATTTCGCCGTATAGCTTATGGCGGTTGGTTTGTAGTGTGTCCACGACGATGATGTAGCCGTCGTGAATTAGGGGCATCATGGAACGTCCCTGGACCCTTAAACAACTCGTGTAAGCGGGGTTGGGACACCACTCACTGGGCGCAGCCAGCATGGATTCGGGTCGTGCCTGTTCAAGCAAAGTTACAGGGTCGCCTTTGCCACCATGGGTAGCTGCGGTCACATCCAAAAGCGGGATTGCTATCAGCTCCGCCTTGGGCGACATCTTGTGCGCGCCCGCCTGCACTATACGCATTTCGGGCATACGATCTTTTTGCAAGCGGGAGCGGATAGCGGGTAAGACGCGCATTAAATCTGCGCTATGAAGTCCAGAGCGTCCCCAGAAATACCAGCACTCCGGGTCCCCGGTTAGATTGCCTAGCTGAATGTAGATATTGGCCGGCGGTTCCTGAACAGCTCGTTCCCAGCGTGACACCGCCATGGCCGAGGCGTTCAAGCGCTTTCCCAGTTCCGACTGACTGAACTTTAGCCGATGCCGCAGCGCCACGATGCGCGCCGCCCATTCCTTCTCCTCAGGTTTTCTTGTTTTGCCCATGAGGCACTGCTACAATCTTAACGTAGGCGTTAAACCATTATAGATAGATGGCATCATTGTTGACAAGCAGCACGAGAGGCCGTCATGTTTCGTGACAATCCTACCACACCAATGCAAGCCCCTTCCCTTTCTCCCCAGACCTTGTACCGCGGCATGTATGTTCGAGTTGCGCAGAAGTTGCGCGTGGATCCTTCGTATGTAAGCCGCGTCGCCAGAGGGGAGCGCTATTCCAAACCAGTCGAGGACGCGCTGCGACTCGAGATTGATCAAATCAATAGGAAGCTGGGAGGCGACAATGTTGGTCATTCTCACAAGCCCACCCGAAATGCTGGTCCCCGCAAACGACTGCGATATTTCGTCAGCCGGAACAAT
>JBEEGK010000470.1:0-6521 GCA_041166845.1 Acidobacteriaceae bacterium | reverse complement strand
CCGTTAAAAACAAAAAGGTTAATATGGTGCCGGGAGGGGGACTTGAACCCCCATGACCCGAAGGTCGGCGGATTTTGAGTCCGCTGCGTCTGCCAGTTCCGCCATCCCGGCTTAGTGCTTGCTGCTGGAGAGAAGTCTAGCTTAATTGACGTTGTGGGTGTTTGCAATTCACTGGGACACGCGGCGAAGTTTTCATAATGGGGTGAAGCTCATTTGAATCTCCGGTTTTACGGTCTGTCAGAGATCACCGGCTCAACTCGGCATCGGACTTTGAGAATACGTAGTAGTACCAATCCGTAGTCAGACTGTGGCTAGTCGCCGGGTAATCATCGCCGCGAACTTCGCAAAGGCTAAACCCAAATTGCCTCGCCTCGGTGATGACACGATCAGGCGTGGCGTAATGCATGATGAGTCCGCCATGCGCGGGATCCAGCATATAGCCCTCACCGCGCCACAAAAAGTGGCGTGAAAAGTCTGCGCGAAGTGCGGCGCAGGCTGATCCACGCACCTCGCAGATACGCGCGCATGGCGGCCGCTGCGGTGAATACGGCGAGCGCAATGGGCATTGCGGAACCATAATTCCCAATCGCACGGCGCACATATTCCTGCACCCTCTGTTGATTCCATTTTGGAATGATTAGAACTGCTCGTGGATTGTGCGAGGAAAAAATCAGCATGCCGTTCCGTCTCAGCACTCGCGAACACTCGCGCAAGCAGCTCTGGCGGGATCGTTCACTGAGAGTATCAATCCCGTTGAATGCCATGACGATGGTTTGGAACGAGCCATCCGCGAAGCGCGAAAGATCGGCAGCATCCCCTTCAAAAAACTTCAGCGAGGGGAACTTCAACCGACAAATCTCCACCATCGTCGGAGCGTAATCGAGTCCAACATAAGCTCCAGCGCGTGAAGTGAGGAAGGAAGTGGTGCGTCCACCGCCCACCCCAAGGTCGAGAACTTCGCCGCCGGGCGCCACGTATTTCTCACAAACGAGCTTTTCGCACGGAGTGATGTAATCAATGCGGGAATAGTGATCCGCGACTTCAGGATTGTTGAAGGCCTCTAGATTGATGTCGGTCATGCTGGCCAATGGGCGGTGACGCGCTAAATCTTAAAATTCGAGCCGGAATCCTACCTGCATCGCGAACGGGATTCCGACCGTGGTTGCAGGGCCGAAGAAATCGCCGAGCGCTCCAGCGGGAACTCGCAACTCCGAAATGCTCCTTATAGGTCTGGTGCTGCTGCAGGTTGCGTCCAGACAGAAAGCAGTGGCATTATTCAGATTATTGACCTGCTCGGGAAGAGCGCTGACGTCGGGAATAAAATTATTCCCTGGATTGCTGCGATTCAGCACATTAAAAAATTCAGCGAACGGGCGGACGCTTAGTTTCTCACGCAGCCGAAACTCTCTGCTCACACGTAAATCAATTTGTGAAAATGGAGTGCCTCTAAATTGGTCCAGCGAGGTCTGGACTCCGTTCACGACTGCGCGATCATTCACATTTCCATCGCCGTTTATGTCTACTGGAGTGGACATCGTGTAGGGGCGCGCACTTTCAAATTGCGCCAATGTGGAAATCTGAAATTTGAATGGCAGTTCGAACACGCCATTGACCACAAAACGATGGCGAATGTCTTCTCCTGATGGACCATGATCGCCAGGTCCGAAGGGACGCCGGGCGTCGCTCACTCCGTTCACGTAATCAAAAAGCTCGCCGACGGTCGCTCCCCACGTGGTCGCGTACGCCAGAGTGTAATGCGCCGTAAATTCAAAGCGATTGCTTTTCTTTTGCACCAGAAACGACGCGCCCTTATAGCTGGAACGGTTGTCCGTGCGAAAGAGCGAAACACTCGGCGTTGACGCCGGCAGTGAGATTCCGCTGACATATTCATAGCGCCGGTATTGATGGCATCCCTGCTGCAGTTGGTATTCGGCCGCGATGCGCCAATTGTTGGCGACAGTTCTCTCTATGGCGGCGCTTGCCTGAATCGCGTAAGGACTGTGGTACTTGGGATCAATAACAACTTCAGGTGGATTCTCTCCTCCGTTAACGGACTGGAAAGCTTGCGCCCATCCATTCTGTGCAAGATCGTTGTAATACATTCCAAAACCCGCGCGAATGATCGTGTTGCCGCCGCCTGGAGAGTAAGCGAGGCCGAGCCGCGGACTTACGGCGCCACGATAATCATGGGGAATGCCACGGGCAAAACTCACGCCGGATGCTTGCAGCGGCGGTAGGCTGGGGTTGTGTGTCTGGTCTCTGCCGCTGGCGATGAATAGTCCGAACGTGGTGTCGTAACGTGCGCCATAGTTGAGAACAAAGTGCGGCGTCAGGCGCCAGCTATCCTGGGCATAGAAGCCTACTCGCTGAATATTTTGCGAAAATCTTCCGTTGCTCGTTGGAATGTCCTGCCGGTTGGCAGCAAAATCAGCTGCGAACGTTCCAGGATTTGCGTCATAGAACGTCGGGTCCTGCGGCAGCACCGCCAGAACTTCCGCACTGTCTGCGAAGCGTCCATTCAGTACCGGCTCGTGGATTAAGTTCACGCCGAATTTTTGGTTGTGCCGAGCGCCAGCGTAGCTCAGGTCGTGGCGATATTGATATTTCTGTTGCCCGCGCGAAATTGGGAACGCAGTAATCGCGGTCACGAACTGATTCTCGCCGAAAGTTTCAAATCCACTGCTGGTGAGTGCGGTGGTGCTAAAAGGAAAGGCGAGCGCCAGCCCGAGGTTGGAATTCCTGACTTTTTTGTGATCGAACAAGGAGAGGTCCAGCACCATCGCTGCGGACCACTGCGAACTGAACGAAAACTCATTCCTGACAAGCGCGCTGTAATAATTCGATTGGGTTGTAAATCCAGTGTTGGGAAGCGCTCCTTGCTGCACAAGGTCGTTAAGGCCTTCATTCCGGTCCAACGAAAAGCGCAGCGTCCACTGCGAGCGCTCAGAAGCATGCCAGTCCAGTCGCGAATTAAACAAGTTGTCATAAAACGGCGTCGGTATCGAAGTCGGTACGGCGATCGAAGTGACGCCAGGGATTTCGCCAGAGGCTGCCAATTGCGCTAAGGCTTGGAACTGCGTCAGGCTCAGGGCGCTGTACGCGACGCTGGCATTTTCGTGGTTGTGCTCGTAGGAAGTGAACACCCAAATTCGATTTCGATTTAAGGGGCCGCCGAGCGTGCCGACATAATCCTGTTTTGAAAAAGGCTGCTTGGGATTCGGTTCTGGATTATCTAACGTGTTGCGCGCGTTCCACGCCGAAGTCCGGAAAAATCCTGCGGCCGAGGCGTTCCAATCGTTTGTTCCGGAGCGTGTGCTCAGGACGATGGAACCGCCGTTCGTTCTGGAAGTGTCAGGATCAAATTGCGCGGTGCGTACGTTAAATTCGCGGATCGCTTCCGGCGAATAGTTCTGAAGGAACCCGCCGATATAGTCGTCGTTGTCGTCCGCCCCATCTACAGACAAATCCACATTGAGCCCTGAGCTGCCCGCAAAAGAGACGGCAGTAATGCGCGCCTTAGTTGGGTCGGAGGGCTCGACCGGCGCGGTGCCGGGGGCAATGTACGCAATGTTGGCGAAGCTGCGGTTCGCTAACGGTGTACTCTGGATTTCACTCTGGCTGATCGGATTGCTGAGCACATTCGAGCTCCTGTTAAGAGGAGCGTCCTTGACTTCGATACTTTCCGTCGAGCCTTGCACCCGCAGTCGCAACGCCACGCTAACTACTTCACTGACGCGCACCACAATCGGAGTACGCAATACAGAAAATCGCGGCGCCGAAATCACGATCTCGTAGGGACCCGCATCCAGTCCATCGAAGCGAAAAGAGCCATCGGACGCCGTCTTGCTTTTTCGAACGGCACCGGTTTCCGTACTTCTGACCGCAAGGCTGGCATTTTGAACTACCGCGTCCTGAATATCGGCAACATGGCCTTCAATGGACCCGGTAGACGTCTGGCACATTCCCCAACTCGAAAAGACGGATAAGGCAATTATTGTTTTTTTAAAAAAGTCGCGCACAGAAATACCGTCTCAGATGAATGGCGAATCGTCTTTGGATGTTATCACTGGTTTGCGGTGAAGAGAGCCGAGTCGCATCAGTGACGGCGCGAAATCGCTTTACGATAGTCGTCGGCGGTCGTACGGTAGCAAGGAAGCATGCTATTACGGTCGCTGGCGCTCAATCCCGGAGAGTCCGAGGGACTCTGGGGATGAGGATCATTTTCAGGCCAGGTCATTTGCATAAGAGATTCGTCGCAACTGGAATCTCGAGTGACGCGAAGTTTAAATATTTTGGAATTGTTTTGCGCGTACTGCGACAAAGCGCGCTGGTAAGGCAGATACTCGTACACGAGCTTGATGAATTCTGGATTGTCCTTTCCTACTCTTCTTTCTGCAATGAAAACTTCGTAGTTGGAAAAGTATGAAGAGTTAGGCAGCGCCAATACCAGGCCTACTAACCGCAACGCTAAATCTTCGGGCAGGGACCGGTGCTGCTCTTTAGTTGGCGCAGGCGTCGGGGCGGCGGGGGGCGGAGCCGCAGCCTCAATTGGACGGTCCGAGGGCGAGGAATTTCCTGCGCCCGGACTTGATGGGGCTGGCGGTACGACTTGGGAGGCGGCGTCTAAAGAGTTCCCGTTCCCCCCCGAAGCCGAGCTGCCACTGCCCGTGATTGAAGGCGCCGGTGGCACCGCGTCGAATCCAGCACCGGACAATGACCCTGCCGCGCCGCTTCCCAAACGAGATCCCCCCTGGCCAGCGCCTGATGGAGTTGGAGGAACGATTTCGGAATTGCCGCCGGAAATCTCCCCCGCGCGACGTCCTCCCAACTGACCTGACCCGCCCGCAACATCAATTGACGGTGCCGGCGCTACTACTTCGGAATTACCATTTGATAACGAGCGTCCGCGACCGCGGGCGTCGCTTAGAGGGCCGCCACCTACGCCGGTGGCAGAGGGAGCTGGCGGGACGACTCCAGAGGAAGCCCCGGACACTCCCGGGCCAGACAGCGAACCCGTGCGGCCACCTCCGAGGCCTCCTGAGCTCGCAAGCGACGGGGAGGGAGGGACGACCGAAGCGCCTGCATTCCCGAACTTCCCCCGTCCGCCCGAACCACCCGTTCGCTGCTCATGCATGGGCAAATTTGGAGCGGGCGCGACCACTTCGGAGGATGCGATATTAACGTCTCCTAGATTGCGCACTGAATTCGGCATCGCCGGTGATGGAGGCGCAACGCCGGGTAATCCGGGCGCATTCCCTGCGGTTCGCTCTGGAGAAAATGTGATGATATTCGGCGCCGGCCCGATACCGGAAGGCTGAGCCAGACCCGCGCGGGAGGCTACGCCGAGGTTCACTTCCGGAGCCGGTGCCACGATCGAATTTGGCCCGGACTGCGCGGTGAGTTGCGATCTCGCGGTCGCGGAAAGTGGCATGGCGGGTAGCAGATGGTTCGAGTTCGGAATTCTGCCAGGCTGCGACTTGCCAGCCTTTAGCTGCGGGGGCGCGGCGTTCCTCGAATTGTGTTGTGGAGGGACCCTCATAGCACCGGGCCGGGCGGTGCGCTCACTTTCCCTTGGCTTAGGAGGCATGCTTGGTCCACTGTTACCTAACGCGGGAAAGCTCGTCGAAGGCTTGTAGTAAGTGACTTGAGAGTGAGCAATGATCTGCTGAATGACATGCTCTCTCGGAGTCCAGAATTTAGATAAGCTCACAAAGGCCGCAATCACCAAGACGTGCCACAGCATGGACTCGAAAAGACGCCCCCAGGGCAGGTTGTTTTGTACAAACACGTCGCCCCAAAAACGCCCAGGTTTCGGGTAAAGGTCCAGAGAGGAGCCATGACGAAATAGTTCGAAAAGATTGCCGAAAAAGGCGCGAGGCGCAGACTCCAAGTGGACGAGCAGATTTGGACCAGTCTCGGCCTTGTAACTGGCGGAATCTGGTCGCAATAACTGAAGGCTTTTAACCATGGGATAATCTGGCTGGCGGGTGGCGAAGACTGCCTTAATTATAGCCGACGTGACAAATCCAATTCGAGGCGGAAGGCCCCTGCCATTAACTACTTTGGGCAAGCACAAATGGGTGAATATGGCGACTTGACTCCGCAAAAAAGAGCCGGATTTCTCCGGCCCCTTATCTCTATTACGCTCGGGTCTGGCAATCTTTTTATTTCTTCTCTTCTTGTTCTACGCGTAGGTTATTTTCCACGGAAAATACGCCCGGCACCGAACTGGCCTGCACCCCAGCAACCTGCTTTTCCATGGTTCGGGCCACCACTCCTTCCAGCGCCACGTGCCCGCCTTTAACGATGATGTGAATGGGGGGAACGGCGCGCAGTGAATACTGGCTTAACACATCATTGCCGTAGATGGCGCGGTATACGTCACGACGAATGCGGTCATCAAACGGAGAAGTGGGAAGCACTTCGATGTTGTTGACTACGCGCTCGACACCTTCAATTCGTTTGACCGAGTTTTCGGCGTCGGATTTCAGGACGGGTCTCGCTACCTGTCCTAATAGCGT
>JBEEGK010000469.1:0-21726 GCA_041166845.1 Acidobacteriaceae bacterium | reverse complement strand
AGTAGTTGGCGAGTTTGAAACTTCTCCTCGCCCAGCCGCGCTGGGTGATCCCGGCGAACCGGATTTTCCTTGTGGCGTTGCCGCGAAGGTTCCCCGCCGATTTCCGATTTGTACCTTATCTTCAGCGGGCGGCGGTACGGGACTCGCATTAAGTACGATCAGCTTTCTTGCTTGATCGTGAGGGCCAGAAAGCGAAGGCGCGGGCGGAGCCACACTATTACCTTCAGCCGCCGCCAGTCGCGCGCGTGGAGAACGTTCCGACGTGTTCAGTAGCGGCGTCGGTGCGACTACATTTGTTTCAGTTGCGAGCGCCTCAGCCGGTTTACGCTCCGAAATTCTATTCATTTCAGGTGCTGGAGCAACGACCGCAGACGCGGGAAGGAGCGAACTTGGTTCCCGCATTGTTTTGCTGATTTCCGGCGCTGGACCAGTCACCGGGGCCGCAATTGCAGAAGGATTTAACGTTCTAGCTTTCAGTCCTGAAATCTCTCGCTCGGTCATAGCCGCGGGAATCACGGGCGGCTTGGGCGCCCACGAAATCATGTTTGGCAACGGCACTGGATGCGATAAGCGTAAAGCGGGGGCAGTGACGACAGTTTGGGTTCGATTGTCCGCCTCGGGCGGCACCGAGATTATGGTTTGTTTTGACGGTTGCGGCGATCCTTGCTGCGGCGTCACTGAGCTTTCTTTAACAACCGTGTCTATCGGAGGAAGATATTCCGATGCCTTGAAATAAATTACGGCAGTATCGCGAAACGGGGACCGCTCCAGAACATGCGGTGGCGGAGTGAATTTAAAGCTGACCAGCAGTCCCAAGCCGAGGACTGCCTGCGCGAGCATGGACTTCGCAAATATTTGCCAGGGCGGGCGCGAAGCCACAAATACGTCGTGCCAAAACACTCCGGGTCGCGATGAAATCAGAAGTGCAGGCTGCCTATTGGGAAACAGGGAGTCTTTCAGATTGCGTGCGAAAACCTTGTGAGCAGGTTCAAGTTCTATCAGCAGCCGCGGCGTGGATGACAGGCGTCTCATGCGGGGGAAAGTCGGTCCTCCATCAGCTCGGAACTCCGTCATTGATTGATGACCCAGGCGCCAGGCGAAAAAGTGGGAATTTTGCCTCATTATAGCGGGGAGCAAGGCGATTCCGGGATTCGCAAAATCATTTTCCGTGATTTAATGCCCTTGTGGGATAGGTGCGGTATGCAAACAATTTCAAAACTTTGCTTCGTTGTGCTGCTCTTGAGTGCAATCGGCTTTTCGCAGAGCTCAGCCCAGACGTCAGCCTCAGGCGAAACTCAAACTCCGGCGCCTGTGAATTCCCCTGAGCAAACTTCGCCCGCGAGTTATTCGGGGATGTACACATTTCTGCAGGAGGGCGAGTTTCTACAGCTCACAATCGAAGATTCCGGAGATACGAACCAGAAGCAAAATAAGAAAAGTGTTACCGGATTCGTGTCACGCTACGGCGATACCGAGAGCGACCGTGGAGCATTTCTCGATCAGTTCATAAAACAGGGAGCGTTGGAGGGGACCGCAGTCTCGTTTTCTACCGAAACCGTTCACGGCACCTGGTACGAATTCAAAGGGACCTTCGACCGCGGTGCGGGGAAGAAGGCCGGAGACGAAGGCTACTACGTGATCAAAGGTGCTCTCTCAGAGAACGCCAACGATAGCAATAAAAAAGTTTCAACGAAATCCCGGCAGGTCGCGTTCAAGTCTTTTCCGCAAGACGCCGGCGCACCTCAACGAAAGACCGACTAGAGTTGCCATCGGCGGTGACTCTGGACGTCCCATCAGCCTTTTTAGACAAGCGCCGCTTCGTCAGGAGTGTTGCATCCAATAAATTTAGAGGCCATCGGCGGCCTATCTGTTTCATATTCAGATCGCCTTCAAGACACTGGCCGGTTGCTTGGCTGCCGAGCGCTCGAAGGTATAATGGGTAGGCGCTCATATTCGTTGAACCCACAGTTATCGGAGGAAGTACTTATGCATCAGCGCGCTAGCGCTTTTTGGACGCGTCTCAGGGCACATCGGCTGGCGTCCATGCTGACGATATTGATCACGCTCTCGCTTGGGATTCTGATCGGCACTGTAATCTCCTATAGCGTCAAGGGCCAGGAAGGGCGGAAGTCCTCCGATGCGACGCCACTGAGCGTCCCTTCGCCGCAGCAGCTCTCAAATCAGTTCTCGCAGATTTCGAAGCAGTTGGAGCCTAGCGTCGTTAACATCAATACCGAGTCAACGATTAAGCCTTCTCCTCGACGTAGGGGAGGGAATCCTGAGCAGCCGGACGATCAGAATCCGTTCGACGATTTCTTTGATCGCTTCTTCGGCGGTCAAGGTGGTAACAGTGGCGCGGGTGGCGGCCCTGTCCGCGAGCATTCACTTGGATCGGGAGTGCTGGTTGATTCCAAAGGGTACATACTCACGAATCGTCACGTGGTAGAAAAGGCGGACCGTATTCGCGTCAAATTGCAGGACGACGCTCCGGGAGTTTTGCACGATGCGAAAGTTGTCGGCACCGATCAGGAGACTGACCTTGCCGTGATCAAGATCGACGTAAATCGTCAATTGCCCACGGCAAAGCTTGGCAACTCCGACAGCATGCAGGTCGGCGACTGGGTTTTGGCGATTGGAAGCCCCTTCGGCTTGCAAGAGACGGTTACGGCGGGCATCGTTTCCGCTAAGGGCCGCAATATTGTTCCCAACCGCCAATTTCAATCTTTTATTCAAACGGATGCCGCGATTAATCCCGGCAACTCAGGCGGCCCGCTGGTTAACATGGCGGGAGAAGTAATCGGCATCAACACTGCCATTCTGACGGATACGAACGCTTACGCAGGCGTTGGATTCGCGATGCCATCGAACACAATTGTGCAGGTTTATAACCAACTCATTGGACCTGGCCACCGCGTTTCTCGCGGTTCTATCGGAATTGAGTTCGCGGCCCAGGAGAATCCTGCCATCGCGCGCGTTTATGGCGTCAATTCAGGAGTGACCGTTTCCAATGTAGTTTCGGGCAGTCCCGCCGATCAAGCCGGACTCAAAGTCGGAGACACGATCATTTCCGTGGACGGTAAGCCGGTGAAAAATGGCGACGACCTGGTTTCGGACATCGCCGGTCGCAAGCCGGGCAGCAAAGCCAACCTCGGCATCATGCGCAACAGTAAGAAGCAGGAGATCTCCGTGACCGTCGCGGATCGTTCGAAGCTCTTCGCATCTCGCCTCGGAGACGAGGAAGAAAACAACGAACAGGCGAGCCCTAAAGAAAGCCGCCTTGGATTGAACGTACGTCCCATCACTTCTGACATGGCGGACCGGTTGGATATCCAATCGGGTAAGGGCGTCATCGTTCAGGAAGTCAGGCCGGGCTCGTTTGCGGACGATATCGGATTCACGCGCGGAGACGTCATTCTCGAAATCAACAAACAGGTTGTAAACAGCGAGAACGACTTCAATCAAGTACAGTCATCACTGAAGAGTGGACAGGATGTAGTCTTCCTGGTCCGTCAACGCGGTGCAGGCCGTAAAGACGGTACGATCTTCCTAGCCGGTACACTTCCGTAATGTCAACTATCACTTTCAGTGCTGGCGTTGGAGCATGGTTCGAGAGATCATGACTTCAGCGCCGGCACGGCCACGAAACTGCAACCTGTCAGCGGCTGACAGTCGCAGCGAGATTACTTTTTGAGGTGGGTTTTGCACGGTTTAAGAATTTGCGGTTTCAGCGTAGCGATGGTGCTGGGCATTTCTCTATGCTCTGCCAATTTGCACGCTGCAACTGGCAAGACGTCTGCAAATCCAAAAACGAAAGTTTCTGTTAAGGGTAAAGTTCGAACAAATACCGCTTCCTCCCGGGGCTTCACAAACGCCTCCACGAAATCTACTTCAAAACACAAAAGCCGTGGCAAGCGCACGCGTGGGCAAGCCAATATTGATGGGCGGCGCACGCATGAGATTCAGAGCGCGTTGATTCGCGAGCACTATTTAAGCGGATCACCTTCCGGCAACTGGGACGACGCAACCCAGAAAGCGATGAAACGCTATCAAGCCGATCACGGATGGCAAAGCAAAACGACTCCGGACGCCCGGGCGCTAATCAAGCTTGGACTTGGCCCGGACCAAGAGCATCTTCTGAATCCGGACAGCGCCATGACAATGAGCAGCCAGCCGATTTCTCCGCGTAGCAATCCAGTTTCTACTTCAGCGGTTTCAGGAAATCCTGCCAACGAAAACAGCTCTAAGTAACAAATTCCAAATACGAATCCTAGTTGGTTTCGTAATAAGGCAAAGGCTGATCGTGAATGATCGCGCGTGGATTGTCATCCACTAGCGCCTGGGCGACGTCGCTACCGTAGCTCTCGGCAATGATCGTGCGGGCGGCAGATAAGTTCGGGACGCGGCGCTTGGTGTCATGGGAGTCAGTGGCGAGAACATGCACGGCTTTATGCTTTAGCAACCAGTCCGCGGCCTGCGCGGCTTGCAATCCCCAGAAACCTGCCAACGTTGAGGCAGTGACCTGCACGACGCATCCTAATTCGATCCATTGCAGCACGCGCTGTAGATTCTGCTGCAAAATCGGATTGCGCTCAGGATGCGTAATTATGGGAGTAATACCCAGCGTTCTCAGCTGCGTCAGCGACTGATCAATCTGCGGAGGCACGCCGTAGTTGCTCATTTCCGCCAGCATGTAATGCGTGCCAGCGATGCAGTACCGGGTCGAATCCGACATTGCGGACTGCAAATTTTCGAACGACATGTGAAAGTCGCATCCCAGGCTGAGTTCAGGCCCGTCTCCGATTCGCTCGCGCAAATCGATGAGCAGCCGTCTGAGATATTCGCGGTCATAGTGATAGCGATCATTGGCGTGGGGTGTCGCGACCATGTGCTCGATGCCGTCCGCAAACGCCATCCGGCACATCTCAATAGACGACTCCCAGGATTTAGGTCCGTCATCTACGTCAGGCAGAATATGGCAGTGAATATCAATCACGATAGTGAGGCGTCCGGCGGAAGTTAGCTGTAGCGTTCCTTCATGAAATCGGCGATCGCTACGTACGCTTTGGTCAGGATTTCCTCGTTGGGGAGGAATACGATCCGAAAGTGTTTGCTTCCGGGTTTCTGGCCAAAGCCGGAGCCATGCACGACCAGAACGTGTTTTTGCAACAATAATTCTTTTACAAAGGTATCGTCGCCTTCGGGGATGTCTAAGCGGGGAAACACGTAGAACGCTCCGCGCGGCGAAACACAAGTCATGCGGGGAAGTGAATTGCAGGTGGCAACCGTCAGATCTCGCCTGGTGCGAAGCTTCTTTCGGACTTCGATCAAATGATCCTGCGGTCCATCCAGTGCCGGCTGAATGGCATATTGCTCCGGATGATTAGCGCAGAGCCGGGAGCGCAGCAGGCGGTGAATCCCTTCAATATATGGATTCACCTGTGCAGGGTCACCGCTGATGATTCCCCATCCGATCCGCCAGCCGGGGGCGAGATAATTTTTTGAAAGGCCACCGAAGGTGACAACCGGAACGTCCGGCGCCACGGCTGCAAGAGAAATTTGATCGTCACTATTAAACTCGTCGTCTTCAATTATCAGTTTGTCGTAAATTTCATCGGCAAAAATCAGAAGGTTGTGGCGGCGGCCGAGTTCTGCGATGCGCTCCAACATTTGCCGCGAGCAAACTGATCCCGTCGGATTATTAGGATTGATCAATACAATGGCGCGCGTGCGCGGGGTGATTTTCTTTTCGATGTCCTGGAGTTCGGGCTGCCAGCCATCTTCTTCGTTTAGGAAATATGGATTAAGTTCAATTCCTAATTTCGCCAGCACCGCCGAGTAGAGAGGATAGTCAGGGCAGGGCGTGAGAATGTTGTCTCCCGGATTCAGCAATGCTGCCAGGCAAAGGTCAACAGTCTCACTCACACCGTTGGTTACAAATACATCCTGAACGCTGCTGATGCCTTTGCGCTCGGCTTCATGTCGGATGGCAGCCAGCGCCGAAGGAATTCCTGGAGAGGGTGCGTAGCCGTTCTTTCCATCGCGCATCGCCTTGTAGACAGCTTCGATGAGGTGAGGAGGGGTTTCGAAGTCGAAGTTGAGCGGATCTCCAACATTCAGCGGTAGGACCGTGTGGCCCTTCTTGATGACGTCGTCGGCAATGCAGGCGAGATCGCGGATCGCGTAGCGAACGTTATCCAGTCGCTGTGCTGCCGCGATCTCTCGACTTTGAGTAAGGGGCATATTTAGTCCGAACCAATCTCGCCTTCGTCACAAACGCGACGCCGAAACAAATTATTCCGGACGATCAATTTGTGCGCGCTGCAGGCGGTCGGAGTAATCCACATAGACCGCTTTCCATTCGGTGTAGAAATCAATGGCGCCGATGCCACCTTCGCGATGTCCGTTGCCGGTAGCCTTAACTCCGCCAAAAGGCAGGTGGACTTCGGCGCCGATAGTGGGGGCATTGATGTAGGTGATGCCGGCATCCAAGTCGCGCACCGCAGAGAATGCCTTGTTGACATCCTTGGTGTAGATGGACGAAGACAGTCCGTACTCGATGTCATTAGCGATGCGAATGGCGTCTTCCATATCTTCGCAAGGAATGATCGAAACCACCGGGCCAAAAATTTCCTCTTGCGCAATTCGCATTTTCGGATCAACGTCCACAAACACGGTAGGCTCCATAAACCATCCATTCTTGTGGTCGCCCTGGTCGAGACGATTGCCGCCACACTTCAATTTCGCACCCTCAGATTTTCCAATCTCGACATATTTGAGATTTCCTGTCAGCTGGCGCTCGTTGATCGCTGGGCCCATGTCCACGGACTCATCGAGGCCATTGCCGATGCGCAGCTTCTTGGCGCGCGCAACGTAGGCATCTACAAAAGAGTCGTAAATACTTTTCTGGACAATGATGCGGCTGGTGGCCGTGCAGCGTTGTCCGGTGGTGCCGAACGCTCCCCAGAGGCCGCCTTCGATTGCAAGATCGAGATTGGCGTCGTCGAGCACGATCATCGGATTTTTCCCACCGAGTTCGAGCGAGCAGTGTTTGAAGCTTTGAGCTGACGTTGTCCCGACTGTGCGTCCCACCGCAGAAGATCCGGTGAACGAAATGGCGCGAACGTCGAAATGCTCCATTAGCGGCGCGCCAGCTTCGGGTCCGTACCCGCCGACGATATTAATTACACCCTTCGGCAGACCGGCATCAGCCAGTACACGGACTAAGTTGTAAGTCGAAAGCGGAGTGTCTTGCGCGGGCTTGATGACGCAGGTATTGCCGCACACGATCGCCGGCAGAAGTTTCCAGGAAGGAATCGCCATGGGGAAATTCCACGGCGTAATCATCCCGCAGACACCGATCGGTTGGCGTACCGCCATGGCAAATTTGTTGGGTAGTTCGGATGGCGTGGTCGGTCCAAACAGACGGCGGCCTTCTCCCGCCATGTAATAGGCGCAATCAATGGCTTCCTGCACGTCGCCGCGAGTTTCTTTCAGGACTTTGCCCATCTCGCGGGTCATGTCGCGGGAGCATTCTTCCTTACGCTCGATGAGCATTTCGGCTGCCTTGAAAACGATCTCCGCGCGCCGCGGCGCGGGCACCAGGCGCCACTTGCGGAACGCCTGCTTCGCGGCTTCGACTGCGGATTCGACGTCAGCTTTGCTCGACTTCTGAAAGATTCCCACAACTTCACGATTGTCAGCGGGATTGCGATTTTCAAACGTCTGCCCGGTCGAGGACTCAACCCACTCGCCATCAATAAAGTTCTTGTAAACCTTGGTTGCTGTATTACTTCCTAAAATAGCCGGGCTGGCTAAGGTGTCAGTTGCCATAAGTCCTCCTGCGAGAATAAAGAAGAATGCCGAACAATCTATGCTACAGGCCAGAGCCGAAAGCGGGCAAGCTGGAGCAAAGCATGCAAACGTCCGATTGAGATGTCAGGTGGTAGTTCTTAGCCAAGGCTCACTTACACACCAAGGTAACGAGCCAAGAAGATTACCTGCCCTGCAGGCAGTTAGCCTTGTGATAATGTCCGAAATACACGATATTTCCTAAGTTTGAAAGGTTTTAGAGGGGCATCTTTGTCGTCAAATCGCAAGCCGGCAATTCAGATTGCATGGAGGACTGTTACCTATCGCAGCGTTGTGCTCGCGATCGTGACGGGGCTGGCTATTTTTTTTGCGAGCGTCCGATTTGTGTTTCCGCAGTTTTCGCAAAGCGCGGTTAAGGCCACGACCAATCTTGCGGGCAACCTGCTTGAGCGCGTAGCGGGCGCGGGTGGAACTGGTAAATCCAGTGCCATGAGCTCCCAGCAGGCGCATATCACCGCGTTGGACGGGACCGTCCGAATCAAGAAATCTGCCAGTAGCAGTTGGATTTCCGCAGCCTACAACGTGCCCCTGGAAAAGGGCGACATTGTACAAACCGGCTCTGAGGGCATGGCGAAGATTGTGTTCAACGACGGTACGAATTACACGGTGAAGCAGGATTCGCTGATAGTGATCGAAGAGAATTCGGCTAACGATCAGCAGCAGACAAATGTGTCGGTCGCGGTTAGCACGGGAACAGTGGATCTGGCCACCGCGACGTTTGTACAGGGGTCAAAATCCCAAGTAATCGTGGCCGGCGCCACAGCTTCTTTGGCACCTGACAGCGCGGCGCGAGTAAGTAATGATCCGAAAAACGATCAGCACGAAATTTTAATCAAGAAAGGCGAAGGTGAAATTACTCGCAATGGCGAAGTAGTGCGATTGGCGGACTGGGAAAAGGTGAGTTTTCAGGGCACCGAACCTCATATGGAAAAGGTTAAAGAGATCGGGCCGCCGACCCCGATTTCTCCCGCGAATATGATGCCGATTTTTTCGTCGTCGCAATCCAAGCCAGTCGAGTTCTCCTGGACGCCGATGGCGAACGCCACCGGGTACCATCTGCAAATTTCGCGTAACCCCTATTTTTCTTCGAGCATCGTGGATCGCAAAGTAAATACCGCCGATGTTTTAGTTTCAGGACTTGCGGAAGGCGCCTACTACTGGATGGTGCAGTCCTACGGCGCGCAAGGGAAAGAATCACCGGAGAGCGAGAAGAACCGCTTCACGATTATTCCCAAAGGAAAAGATAGCGCGGCCATTCCACTCGACCTCGAGCCCTTCGTCCAACACGGGCACGTCATTGAATTGACGGGTAAAACCGAGGTCGGCGCACGCGTGATGGTCAACGGCCGCGAAGTTCCAGTGGTAGGCTCGGATGGCATATTTCATTACTTCACTCCTCCTTTGCCCCCGGGAGAAAGTGCCATCACGGTGACTGCGCAGAACGCCAAGGGTGGAGTGAATACACAGCAGAAAAAGGTGGTCATCCAGTGAGGCGATTGGTAACACGCTCCCAAGGTGCAAGGACCTTCGTTCGCGAAGAAAACCGGAATATCTCTTAGAATTATCTGAATATCAAGGCCGATAACATTTAGTTACGGGTAAGTCCGGGTCGAGAGCAAAACGGAAACAAGAAATAAGCACCAAGAAATTCAAAAGAAAATTTAAAGAGAGAAACTTGCCGTATGTCATCAAACGGATTTCACTCCACCGCGGGTCGCATGCACAACCTGAGATCGCTGTTCAGTATGTTTTCCAGCGATCTTGCCATTGACCTGGGTACTGCCAACACGCTGGTGTATGCGCGCGGCAAAGGCATCGTGGTCAACGAACCTTCCATCGTCGCCATCAACAAGAACACTGGCGAAGTCGAGGCTGTCGGCAAGGAAGCCAAAGAGATGCTGGGGCGCACGCCCGGCAACATCGTTGCCATCAAGCCGATGAAAGATGGCGTGATCGCGGATTTCAAAGTTACCGAGAAGATGCTCAACTATTTCATCCAGAAGGCCCACAACCGCAAAATGCTGGTGCATCCGCGGATTGTGATTGGCGTGCCTTCGGAAATCACACAAGTTGAAAAGCGCGCTGTCATGGACTCCGCTTACCGCGCAAAGGCCAGCGAAGTTTATCTAGTGGAGCAGGCGATGGTGGCCGCAATCGGCGCCGGACTTCCTATCACTGAGCCCAGTGGCAATATGGTTGTGGACATCGGCGGCGGCACCACCGACATCGCAGTGATTTCTCTAAGCGGTATCGTTTATTCGCGCTCGGTGCGCATGGCCGGAAATCAGATGGACGAGGCCATCATGAATTACCTCAAGCGGAAATATAATCTGCTAATCGGAGAAAGAACCGGCGAACAGATCAAGATTGAAATTGGTTCCGCTTATCCTCTCGACAAGCCGCTGACCATGGAGATCAAGGGACGTAACCTGATCGAAGGTGTTCCGAAAACAATTACCGTGGACGACAGCGAAATTCGAGAAGCACTCAGTGAATGTGTTTCCACTATCATGAATGCAGTGCGGGTGGCGCTCGAGCGTACGCCTCCGGAACTTTCCGCGGACATCAGCGATCGCGGTATTGTTCTGACCGGTGGCGGCGCTCTACTCAAAAATTTGGACAAGCGTATTCGTGAAGAAACCGGACTGCCAGTCTCGATCGCGGACGATCCGCTGTGCAGCGTGGTGCTAGGCACAGGAAAAATGCTCAGCGATTTCAAGCTGCTCCGTAAAATTTCGATTGAATAACACTAGACCTGCGAGATTGAGCGCCCGGGTACCGGCAAAAAAGCCACCGGGCGCGAACTTAGATAGCCGGCCTGAAACACAACCTGCAAGCAGAAATTGAAACTGTTGTACTGAATCTGGCTCTATGGACAACCTCATCGGCCGCTATCGCAATGTCACTTTGCTAGTGGCGATTTTGTTCGCCCAGGTGCTCGGACTTGCTGTTCAGGTGAAGCGCAATAACGAGAACGAGTCGAGCCGCCTTATTCGCATCTGGACGGTGGGCGCGATCACTCCTCTGGAAAAGGGAATTGTCCACCTTCAGGCTGGCACCAACGGTCTGTGGCGAAACTATCTGTTTCTTCGCGGAGTCCGACAGGAAAACCGGGAATTAAAAGCGCAGATCGAACAATTGCGGTTAGAGCAAGTCCGCCTCAAAGAGGATGCCGAGCAGGCGCGCCGCCTACAGTTGTTGCTTGGCTTCAAAGAACAATTCATTTCCAAGACCATGCCTGCCCAGGTTATCGGATCGAGTGGGAGCGAACAGTCCCGATCGGTTTATATAGACAAAGGTTCGCGTGACGCGCTCGAAAAAGATATGCCGGTCATCAGCGCGGACGGCGTCGTCGGCAAGATCCTGCGTGTGTTCGGTTCCACATCGCAGGTATTGCTCATCAACGATCAGAGCAGCGGAGTAGGCACCATTCTCGAGCAGTCCCGACTGCAGGGAGTGCTTCGCGGCAGTCCTACGGGCGAAGTGATGCTCGAAAAGATCATGAACGACGAGCAGGTCCAGCTTGGAGAGCGGGTATTGACCAGCGGGGGCGATCAGATTTTTCCCAAGGGACTACTGGTTGGTACGGTGAGCAAATCTGGACGCGGCAAAGAGTCGTTTCTCGACATTCACGTCAAACCAAGCGCAAATCTTAGTCGTTTGGAAGAAGTGCTGGTGATTACCAGAAGAGAAGAAAAGTCTCCCAATACGGCAGTCGTCCCGTTGCGAGCGCTGGATATTTTGACGCAACGTTTGCCATCCGTCCCGGACAAGCCCGCGGTTGCTCCTGGCAAGAGTCAGCCTGGTGCCGGTTCTCTCGCTACAGCGGCGACGCCTAATGCCAGCGCCCCCGCAGTAGTCAAAACTCCAGTGCCTGCTGGAGGCGAAATAAAGCCAGCATCGAGTCCGGCCCAGGCGGCCAAACCGTCCATCGTTCAAACGTCTACCAGCGGGCAGGTGGGCAAAACAGCGCCGGCGGTGCAAAAAACCGAGCCGGCGGCGAAAAAGAAGTCTTCCTCCGAAACGCCAGCTAAACCGCAGCAGGTAGAGGCGGACCCCGAACCCAGCCCTTCTACGGAAAAGCCTCAATAGCCGTGCCGATCACTTACACATCCAGGGAGCAGATTGAGGTCTATCGCTTTCGGGCTCCGGTAGCGATTCTTGTGCCGCTGCTGGCTTTATTTCTGCAGGCCTTCATCCCACTGCGTGTGTCTTTCTTTTCGATTTTTGATTTGCCGCTTCTGATTGTGATCTTTTTCGCTCTGGCGAGACGCAGTCAACTTTCCGGACTGTTGACAGGCGCGGTGATTGGAATTTTGCAGGATGCGCTCACAGGCAAGCCGATTGGCGTATACGGCATCAGCAAGACTGTAGTGGGTTACGGCGCGTCTTCCCTTGGCGTCAAGCTGGACGTGGAGAACGCTGGCTCGCGCTTTCTAGTGACGCTGGGCTTTTATATCGTTCACGAAATAGTTTATTTCGCCGTGGCTCGGGGGCTGGTGGGACAGACCTTGAAATGGAGTTGGTCGCATGAATTTGGAGCGGCTTTTGCGAATGCCGTCTTCGCCGTTGTGCTGTTTGCATTTTTGGACCGCTTCAAGCAAAGAACGTAATTCATAATCTGGAAACGCTCCAGCGTTCGTGACCTTCCGTTACCCCGAACGGCACCCCTTAAGTGCAACCCGGCGGTTTACAATCGAGTTAACTTCCCGAAAGGATTGAACGGGCATTAGCACTTCGCGACCGCAACTACGCGAGGGTGATTCTGTCTGAAATTTGATGTTCGGTCGTGACGAAAAACTTTCGCCGATCCGCCTGACGGCTGTCCAGTACATCATCCTTGCGATTTTTTTGTTGCTGGCTTACGGGTTGTGGCGGCTACAGGTTGTACAGAGCGGATTCTACTCTGCTGCCGCTGAAAAAAATCGTGTCCGTGATGTTCCTATTCTCGCTCCCCGCGGCAGAATTTTAGATCGCGAGGGCCGCACGATTGTTGACAACTATCCCTCGTTCACCGCGCTGCTGTTGCGTGATTCTTCGCGCGATATCTCGACCGACGCTGAGCTGATTGGTCAAGGCCTCAACATGGACGCCGACGATATCCGCGAGCGCGTCCGCAAATTCGCAAGTCTGCCGCAGTACCAGCCGATTTATCTCAAGGACGACATCACTCCGGACGAACTGGCATTCATCGAAGCCCACCGAAACGAGTTGCCGGAACTCGATACCATCATGTCGCACCGAAGGCTTTATCCACGAAATGGATTTATTGCCCACCTTGTCGGATACGTAGGCGAAGTTAGCGAAGACATGCTGAACCTGCCGCAGTGGGAGTTCTATAACCCGGGCGATGTCGTGGGAAAGTCGGGCATTGAGCTGCAATATAACCAAAGCCTGATGGGAAAGAATGGCTCGCGGCAGGTGGTGGTGAATAGCCACGGCAAGGAAATGGGGCAGCTCGAAGAGATACCGGCCGAGCCGGGAAAGCCGCTGAAATTAACCATAGACATTGACCTGCAAATCGCTGCGGAACAGGCATTGGAAGGAAAGAACGGCGCGATTGTCGCGATGGATCCACGCACAGGCGAAATTCTGGCGATGGTGAGCCGTCCGACGTACGATCCCAACGCGCTGGCAGGACGCATCTCGAAAACTACCTGGGCGAAGGTGACCAACGACCCCGACCATCCGCTGCTGAATAAGGCCATTCAGGCACAGCTTGCCCCCGGTTCGGTTTTCAAAATCATCATGGCCACAGCGGGTCTGCAAGAAGGCATCGCTAAGGACATGAAAGTGACCTGCAATGGCGGCGCGAACTTTTACGGACGATATTTCAAATGCTGGGTGGTGGCCGAACATCGCGTCCACGGCGTAGTTGATCTCACCAAGGCGATTTACCAGTCCTGCGACGTTTTCTTTTACAGCCTCGCGGAAAAGTTGGGAATCGAAAGAATCGCGAAATACGCGACCATGTTTGGGATGGGTCAAAAAACCGGCGTTGACCTTCCGCAAGAGGTCACTGGGGTGATGCCGTCGGAAGAATGGAAAATTCGCAATTACAAACAGAAATGGTACGCGGGAGAAACGATCTCGGTTGGCATAGGTCAAGGCGCGATTGCGGCTACTCCTATTCAACTCGCGCGCGCCATTGGAGCGATCGCAAGCGGCGGAATTCTGCGCCGGCCTCATGTCGCTTTTCCCACCGACCTGCCGAACAACGTGGTCCCCGCGGCAGTGGCGGATGAGCAGAGAATCCCGATTGATCCCAAGAACTGGGAGATCATCACCGACGCGATGGCGGATGTTGTGAATCCGGGCGGCACGGCCGCGATGTCGCATTTGCAGGGAATTGATTTCGCAGGAAAAACGGGAAGCGCTCAGACCATCAGCAACGTGTTGAAGGCAAAGATGGGTGCGATGGGGAAGGCGAAATTTAAGGATAACGGATGGTTTGCAGGCGTGGAGCCGCGGCGCAATCCTGAAATAGTTGTCGCCGTTTTGCTGGAGGAAGGCGAGCACGGATATCTTGCTGCTCGCGTCGGAGCACAGGTCATAAAGTCTTATGTAGAGAAGCAGCATCGAGTTCCGTCGAAGATCGCGCAGAATCAAAAAGTTGACGTTGGAGCGGTGTGGACGGCGGCGGATGCCGACGATGAGACACTCAAGGGCGGTCATTTTGTCCTCGATGTAATGAAGTCGAAGCGGGCTCCGCTGGCGGTTGCGGCTCCGGGATTGCAGTGAGGTAGCAGAGAACGAACCAAGTTTTTGCGGCCCAAGGTCTTTGGTAGAAGGCAAAAGCTGAATTTAAATGTCCCGCTACATCTCATTCCGAGATTTCGACTGGCTGCTGATGGTCTTCGTCCTGCTCATTTGCGGGTTAGGAGTAATGGAGATACACAGCGCGACTGAACATACCAAGTTTGCGGGCTCTCATATCAAGCAGCTTTATTGGATCGCGGCCGGAATCGGTGGCATGTTCATGGTCAGCTTCCTCAATTACCAGATACTGCTCGACCGGGTTCATTGGATGTATGTCGCATCGGTGGCCTCGTTACTAAGCGTGATGGTTTTCGGACACAAATATCTTGGTGCCCGCCGCTGGGTAAAGCTGCCGGGCGGACAGCATTTCCAGCCGTCGGAATGGGTCAAGCTGATCTTAATTTTGGCCGTCGCCAAGTATTTTGCATCCCTGCAGCAGAGGGAATTGACGTGGTCAGACTTCATAAAAGCTGGAGCCATTGTTGGTATTCCGATGCTTATGGTGTTGACTCAGCCGGACTTAGGCACGGCTCTCACCTTCTTACCAATCGCAATTATGGGATTGTTTCTTGGAGGGCTCAAGTGGAAACAAGCGGCGGCTGTCCTGTTACTGGGCGGGCTAATGCTGCCGGTCGCATGGTTCAAGGTCTTGAAGCCCTACCAGCGTGAGCGCCTGACCAGCTTTATGAATCCTGATGCGGACAGTCATGGCTCAGGGTACCAAGTCAACCAGTCCCTAATAGCTGTGGGATCGGGAGGAATTTGGGGTAGTTCGGAAGGATCCCAAACCCACCTGTCGTTTTTGCCCATTCCGCAGACAGACTTCATCTTCGCGGCTTTCGCCGAGGAACATGGATTTGTGGGCGCTTTAGGGGTGTTACTGCTATACTTTGTAGTGCTGATGAGATTGACCCAGAACGCGCAAACGGCGCCCGACCGCGCCGGCACGTTCATAGTAATGGGTGTGGTAGCTGTGCTTAGTTTCCATATCCTGGTTAATGTTGGCATGGTGGTCGGTTTTATGCCGGTCACCGGAATACCCTTGCCATTAATGAGTTATGGCGGGTCTTCAGTCCTGTTTATGTTCCTGGCGCTGGGGATGGTAATGAACGTCAGAATGCGCCGTTTCGTGAATTGAGGCGGGACGAAGAAGGCAAGGCAGGTACCGCGCCAGCCAGGCGCGAAAAATATTAAGAGAGTCAAAGACTTAAGAGAGAGAAATTACGAATCGTCCCCGCGTCAAGGGGACAGTTTACCGGCCAGAAAAGCAGTTAGAGCCGGTCAGGATTGAAGCTAAGGCGCTGCCGGGCTGGGTAACGGCCCCCTCTGATCTAGAGAGGTCTCGAGAGAGCGGTCACAAACCCGGTAGAGCGCAATGCGATAAGTGCGAAAGATCTTCAAAACAGTGCAGCGGACGCAGTCACGGGGAAAACTCCGGGGCGACAGTCGTGGGTTGCGCTGTGCGTCCATCGCAAGCTCCATCCTCTCCGTTTCCCTGTTGATGGCCCGGTGATCTTCGCGGCCGCCTAGGCGGCGCGCGCCGGAGCCCGCATGACAAAAGAACTATACGTTTCCTCCACCCCACATGAAACCAAAGTGGGGATGGTCGAAGACGACCTACTCGCAGAAATCTACCTCGAACGCGAAAACGAATACACTCTGGCCGGATCCATCTACAAAGGCCGGGTTACTCGCGTTCTTCCCGGAATGCAGTCCGCATTCGTAGACATCGGTTTGGAGCGGGACGCATTTCTCTACGTCTCGGACTTCATGGAACTTGAAGAACACGAGGACGTTGACGACATTCCCGCCAACCGTCCCGTCCAAGAGGCGGTTGCGGAACGCACGGAAGCTCGGCGTGAACAACAACCACCGGCAGAGTCCAACTCGGCGACGCCTGAAGGCGAACCTTCGTCGGCAGCAGGGCACGACGAGACGTCTTCCCGACCCGCAGAGGGCCGCGAATCGTCTCAAGGACAAGGAGAAGACACAGACGGTCGTGGCAACTGGCGTAGTCGCCGTCGCCGCCGTGGTCGCCGCGGTGAGCGAATGCCGGATTCGAAGTTCGCTTCTACCGCTGTCGAAGCTCCGCGCGAGCCACAGCGTCCGGAGCGGACAGAACGTGCCGAAAGAAATGATCGATCCGAAAGAAATGACCGGCCTGAACGAAACGACAGGACCGAACGTCCCGCGAGGACGGAGCGAAACGAATACGGTCCGCCACCCGGATATCAGCCGATTTTGCTGCCCGGTGAATCGATCTCGAAGTATGCGAAGCTAGCGCAGCCTAAGGTGTCTTTTCAACAGCCGGGCAGTCAATCTTCCTCATCGCCATCTTTTGTCAAAGCTTCCGATCCTTCGCTGATCGGAGAAGATGAGCCGTTCTTCGCGAGTTCTTCTGAAGCTCCTAATTCCGAATCCGTCAATCACAACCCATTTGCTTCTGACGTCAGCGTCACTGCCGCTCCAGATATAGCGCATTACGATGCCGGCACAGAGCGGTGGGACCGTGAGCAGAAGCGTCTTCACGAGGAAAATGTCGCGTCAGTGTTTGGCGCAAAAGAGGAAAGGAAGGAACAGAATAAAGAAGAAAACCAAAGCCAATATGGCAACAGCGAAAGTGCCGCTGACGCTCATGCAGGCGATCGTTTGCACGCTACTCCTGTCGGCGCGATTGAAACCATAGAAGAAGAAGTGATCGAGGACGAAGAAGCAGACCTTGCGCATTACGTCGAAGAACTCGAAGAGGACGCGACTTTCGAAGAGATGGAAGAAGAAACTCGCGCCGCTGAAGATTACCGGAACCATGGCACGCAGGACATAGCAGCTGTGGGCCAACCTGTCAGTGAAAGCGCGGAATCCGTTGCGTCCGGCGAGCACGCAGACGTCGAACATCACGAGATTTCTGGTGAGCCCATGAGTTTGATCGACGGGCAAGGAGCGGTTGACGAGATAGTCGCGGAAGAAGACGAAGCAGAGGCGGAGATTGAAGAGGCCCAGGCGGAAGCGGAAGCCATCCTCGATGCTGAAGCCCGCGGAAACGGTACTGTAGACGCCCGCGTAGAAGTACGCGCTCCGGAGACGAATGCAGCTTACACGCAGCGCGCTCCGCGTCCTGCGTACGATCGTCGTCCACAGCGGGGAGGAAGACGCGGAGGAAACACTCGAGGACCGCGCTTCCGGCGCAACGAGCAGTCGAATCTTCCTCAGATCACCGATCTTCTCAAAGAAGGTCAGGAGATTCTGGTGCAGATTGCCAAGGAACCCATTAACAAGAAGGGCGCTCGCATTACCAGCCACATCGCTCTGCCAGGACGTTTCCTGGTGTATATGCCGACGGTGAACCACACCGGGGTTTCGCGCAAAATATCTTCCGAGGAAGAGCGCCAGCGTTTGAAGCGGATCATTCTCAGTGAGCGCGAGAACGGGCACGGAGGATTTATCGTTCGCACCGCCGCACAGGGAGCGGACGAAGAGGAGTTGCGCGCGGACATCCGGTTCTTGAAAGGCCTATGGTCAGAGATCAAGACGCGAGCTGATGACGGCAAAGCTCCCGCGCTTATTTATCACGATCTCAATGTGGTCGAGCGTGTTTTGCGCGACCAGGTCACCTCTGATTTCTCGGCCATCTGGGTGGACACGGAGCAAGAATACGAGCGCATACTCAGATTCGCGAATCGTTTTCAGCCTGCTCTCGTTCGCAAGGTCAAGCTCTACACCAAAGAGACGCCACTATTCGAGCAGTTCGGACTGAGTGAAGAAATCAACAAAGCTCTAAAGTCGAAAGTGTGGCTGAAGAGTGGTGGATACATCGTGATCAATCAGACCGAGGCGCTGGTCGCGATTGACGTGAACACTGGCAAGTACGTTGGTAAGACTACTCGTCTGGAAGATACCATCGTCAAAACCAACGTTGATGCGATCAAAGAGATTGTCCGCCAGATAAGGTTGCGAGATTTAGGCGGCATCATCATCATTGACTTCATTGACATGGATGAGCGCCGCAACCGCCAGAAAGTCATGCAGGCTCTTGAAGAGGCGCTTCGCAATGATCGCGCACCGTCGAAAGTTCTGCAATTTAATGACTTCGGATTGGTCGCAATCACTCGTAAGCGAGTCAAGCAGTCGCTCGAAAGAACGATTGGTTCGCCGTGTCCGTATTGCGAGTCCACTGGATTTGTGAAGTCAGTGACCACGGTCTGCAACGAAATTTATCTCGAGATGCGTAAGCTCGCCAGTCATCTGACGCGCGCGGACGTGATGTTGCGAGTGAATCCGGAAGTCGCCAAAGCGCTGAAGGGAAATAACGGCAAAGCGCTGCTGGAGATGGAAGAGCTTACGAAAAAGACAGTGATTATTAAGAGCGATGCCGCGCTGCATCAGGAGCAGTTCGACATCAATTAAGTTCTGCAGCAGTCGGGGCGATTATCGAAGTGCCGTCTATTTCGCGGACGCCCCGGCAGTCCTCTCCGCTGACGCATTCGACAGGGTCTTAATCACTCTACCGGAACACTCCTGCAACTTCTGTAGCGGTAGCGTAATTGCGGCAGCCTCCTTGGGGCGCCCGTTCTGCTGAGCCAGGTTCGTCACTTTACGTGCGTTTTCACCGGCGGCGCGCGCTACCTCCAGCAAGGTAATTAGAGAGTCAGCATGCAACTTCCATAGGGACGGTGAATTTTCCACCCGTTTGAGCTCTTCCAATTCCGTCGTGAAGCGCGCGCATATTGCCACCAGTCTCAACAGAACGCGGGCCACTCCGGCGCGCAGAGATTTTTCTTCCAGGTAGTCCGCACAAAAAGCGTCTGCTTCGTGCGGGGTGAGGGTGAGATTGAAAAACCGCATCGGCACCACTTGCCGGAACTTCGGATCAGCCACGCGAACAAATATCCGGATTGATTCTTCGATGCGCGAGAGTTTGGTCTCCTCCGCCGCGATCTGTTGCGGTGTTATCGCTGCCCTCAAAGCGGGCACGTCCACTGATGCGGGCCGGACGGGGACGCTGGGTTGCGGATCGGTGGGCGTCGAGGAGACAGCAGGTCGCACAAGTCGAGAAGTCCGGCGAATCGGCGGACGACGCTCCAGCACCTGTTTCAGCCTGGAGATGCGGCGAAACTTCTCAAGAGCCGCGCTGTAATCGCTACCTAGCAGGTCACCGTCGTGCATGGCTGAGACGTGGTCTACGGTGACATCCACTCCATCCACGTTGCCTAAAATGCTTCCCCCTTGGTCCTCTAGCGCTTCGGCAAAACTTTTGATTTCCGCAGTGGCGGCGTGGAACAGAGAATCGAAGCTCTTGCTGACCGCACAGTTGTAGGCTGCGATGGCGGCTAGAACGCCGGGATGGTAGAACGACAGATCTAGCGCTTGCTTGATTTCGCGGGCAGTCTGAATCGTTCCTGATTCGATCAGCGCGTTCAAATCCGCATAGCCACCGGCCTGTTCCTGCAGAGGATCGAAGCGCCGCAACAGTTGCACGTGATCTTCTGAAAGCGAAGGAATATCGGTATCGGCCAGAATTTCGAGCAGTGCGATCTCAAACGGAGATAGCGGGAGTGCTCCATCAAGTCCGTAGCCTCGCCGCTCCCATTGGCCTGGCACTCGAGGGTGGCGATACAGAAAAGTAACAATCAGGTCAGTCTTATCGCGGTTAACGTCGCTGGCGTCCTTCTTGCGTGTGAAATAACGCAGCATCGCCTCGGCGATTTCTGGGTCCACGTCGCTGGTGAATGCCCGCCGCAACATGGCCGGAGTGACCGCCATATCGAGCAGCCGAAGCCAGCGCCGCATTCGTCCAAGCGTCTCGCTTACATCGCCATCGCTCTGTTGCAGCGAGATTGCTTCGAGGCCACTCGGCACCGGCACTTCGCCATCCACGGATTCCTGCAAAAGCTTTTCGTAGAAGCCTTGCACGGTTGCCAGAATGGCAAGCTCCCACTTCGGATCCTCTACCAAACCAAACTCCTAGGCTTCATGCTGTAATTGGCTGACACGAAACGGGATACATACCCTAGTTAAAACTAAGGTCGTCTGCGGCACAAGCCTGCCGAAGGGTCATGTACCCAAGTAGGAATGGGGGTTAAGGGGTTGAGGCCGCGGAATTCAGGAAAAAACCACAGTTTTGTTCCCATAAAGGAGAATGCGATTTTCCAATTGCCAGCGCACGGCGCGGGAAAGGACCACTTTTTCGAGATCGCGTCCCTTCTGGAGAAGGTCGTCAAGGGTATCGCGATGCGAAATGCGGACCACATCCTGTTCAATTATTGGGCCATCGTCGAGTACTTCGGTCACGTAGTGGCTCGTCGCCCCGATTAGTTTTACACCGCGCGTGAATGCCTGGTGGTAGGGCTTGGCGCCGACGAAAGCGGGCAAGAAGGAGTGATGGATATTGATAATCCTGTGTTCATACCGGTGCACAAATTCGTTACTGAGGATTTGCATGTAGCGGGCCAGCACCAGGAAGTCGGGACGGACCTGTTCAAGCAGACCTAAAATTTTCTGCTCGTCTTGTTGTTTGGTCTCTTTCTCGATGCGAACCGTCGTGTAGGGAATTTGATAGAAGTCCGCTACCGGCTGGTTGTCGGGATGGTTGGAGATAATCAGCGGAATTTCGCATGCAAGTTCTCCACTCTTGTGACGGTAAAGAAGATCAACCAGACAGTGATCATAGCGGGAGACAAGAATCACCACGCGAGGGCGATAGCTGGACCGCGCGAGGCGCCAGTCCATGCCAAACTTCTGCGCGATGGGAGAAAAGTGCCGGTGGAAATCATCGAGGCTGATGTCGAAATCTGATGGGTCGAATTCCACGCGCATTAGGAATTTGTCAGACTCGGAATCGGCGTGCTCGTCAGCGTGCAGGATGTTTCCGTTATGACGAAAAACAAAATCGGATATGCCGGCCACTAACCCCTTTTGGTCGGCACAGCTCAATAGAAGAATTGCGGTGTCTGTCATGTTTTAGGAAAAGGGCGCTCACAAGCTTTCGAGGCGTCAGAAATTCTAGCGGCGCAAGTCTTTTACTATCTCGCGCGCCGCATTCGCTCCGGATCCGCCCGTCAGTCCTGCCCCGGGATGCGTTCCTGATCCACACAAATATAG
>JBEEGK010000468.1:0-8313 GCA_041166845.1 Acidobacteriaceae bacterium | reverse complement strand
TTCGAGTTGGCTGTTTTCGTCCACTGTCGTCAATAATGTTTGTGGCGAAACGTAGTCTCCAATATGCACCGGTATATCTCCGACAATGCCGGCGAATGGAGCTGTCAAGTTGTAGTACGCGAGTTGCCGCTGTTGAGTAACTCGTGCCGCTGTTGAAGACTGCCAATCCGCTTTCGAATTGTCATACGCCTGCACAGCAATTTCGTAGTCCCGCTTGCTGCTTACGCCCGATTCGTAAAGTTGCCGTTGACGTTCTACTTCGTGCTGGTTGTAATCGAGCGTCGCCTTTTTTTGAGTTTCCGTGCTGCGCTGCTGATCAACTGTTGCCTGCTGCTTTAGCGGGTCAATCGTCATCAGTACTTGTCCAGCACGCACGCGGTCGCCCGACTTCACAAGAATTCGTGTCAACGAACCGTCTACCTGTGGCTGGATGCTGGCTGACCGGCGTGACTTCACGGTCGCGACATATTCGTCCACTCGTGGCACAGGCGCCAGATTCACGGTCTGCGTGTGAACGGGAAACGCCTGTGGCGCAGGCTCATGCGCCTCGGTCTTCCCGCACCCTGTACTTGCGAAAACAATCAGGCCTAATAACGAAACTAAAATGAGCGTCGGCTGTCGCAATTTCAACATCTCCCAATCCTCACTGTCTTAATTAAAGATGTAAGTCGCAGTTCCACAGATTCAATATGTGTACTGATTTGTATCAAAATCATTCTTTTAGATTTCAGTTTCTTCGTGATTGGTTCCGATGGAACCATACGGGGTCATATCGAAGTTCGCTGCCGATCTTGTGCGGCCCGAGACCGGTTCGAGCTGAAGCAGATATCCTGTCAACACCAATTCCAAGCCAAACAGTTTAAGGACCAATCACGAGATTCTCGCCAATCCATTTTTATGAAAAGGAATCGGCTGCAGATTGAGAATCTGTGAAAACCTCAAATAGAAGTCGCCTCTCAATCTCCAACGCTGACCGATAGTGCGCGATTGTTGCTTCCGGAGTCAGGAATTTTGATCAGGTTGAATTTGCCTCGGAGTTGAATATTGTCGGAGGAACCGCCGACCAGAATAGCGAACTCCCCAGGTTCAGCGCTCCAACCTTTCTTCTTAATGTCATAAAAGGAAAACGCTCTGGCACCGAGTGCGAGCGTTACACGCCTCGTCTCGTCTGGCTTCAGGTTCACCTTTGCGAATGCTTTCAGTTCTTTGGCCGGCCGCGGAACACTGGCATGAGAATCACCTACATAGAGTTCAGCGATTTCAGCTCCCTGCCGACTGCCGGTATTGCTCACGTCGAACGAAACCGTAACTGGCTGGTTCAAAGCCCCAAGCGAGGGAGTCACTGACAAATTGCTATAGCCAAATGTCGTATAAGACAGTCCGTAACCGAACGCAAACATTGGTTTCGTCGTCGAACGATCGAAGTGCCGGTACCCAACAAAAACGCCTTCCGAGTACTTCACCCGTTTTTGATCTTTTAACGGGTAGTAGCCGTCGTGAGTGGGATTGTCCTCCCATCGGCGCTCGAAGGATGCGGGAAGCTTTCCGGATGGCGAGTAGTCACCAAATAGAATTTGTGCCAATGCAGTCCCACCTTCTTGCCCTGGATACCATGCATCAATCAGGCCGCGAACATTGCTGATCCATGGCGTCATGTCAACGTTGCCACCAGCCGTCAGAACAATAATGGTGTTCTTGTTAACGCTGGTCATTTGCCGGATGAGTTCGTCCTGACCTCCGGGAAGACTGAACGTACGGTCAGAACCTTCGGTCTCCGTAGCGGGATCGAATCCAACGCAAACAATTACCACGTCGGCCTTGGCGGCGAGCGCCTTGGTTTCGCGGCCGACTGAAGCTTCTGCTCCGACCACACCGAAGCCGGCCACAGCGCCGCCTACTGATTCGAAGTATTCAAACCGAATCTTGTACTGATGACCTGCCTCCAGTCGCCTCCCGTACGTGTCCAGAGTTTCGGCATGAGGTTGCCAGTCGTCAATGACACGCTCGTCGTCAATGTACAGACGAACCCCGTCGTCGGCTGAACTGAAGAACTTGTAATCTCCAGTCTTCTTCGGAATAAAATATCCGGTCCAGCGCACGGAGAAGTGATCGACGGGCTGGCCTGCTTCGAAGCTGCCTTCTCCCCAACTGAACTGGATATGATTGTCAGTACGGACGAGCACCGGGGTTCCCTGCAGGTCCTCATTGTTGAAATATTCTCCTTTGAGTCCGCTCTCGCCATTCAGTGTCGTGACAAAATCAGAGTTAGCAAATACTTCCTCCAGAGGAGGAACATCGGTAGCGTACAGGACCTTTACGTTAGTTCCGAGGTAGTTGCTGATGCCCTCCAAATAACTCACAGAGTTGAAGGGCTTGGTCTGCGAGCTGCCGCCACCACCGATGTCAGCGGGGAATGCCGCCGGTCCAACCACAGCAATGGTTTTGACTTTCGTCTTATCGAGCGGGAGAATATTCCCTTCGTTCTTGAGAAGAACCATGCCGCCGCGCGCCTCCTCTAAAGCAACCTGACGTCCTTCCTGGCTATACAGAGGTAGATTGGTGTCGGTCTGTGGGTTATCCAAAAATCCGAACTCGATTGCCTTGCGCAGAATTCTTCGCACCTTGTCATCAATGGTCGCGACCGATAGCTTCCCTTCCTTGATGGCTGGCATCAGATTGGCTGGCTTCATGAACGCTGCGGAGGGCATCTCCAGATCGAGACCACCATTGGCGGCAGCAACCCCGTCGTGAGTGGCGTCCCAGTCGGACATGAGTATCCCGTCAAATCCCCAGTCCCTCTTTAGAATCTCGTTATTCAAGTGGTCGTTCTGCGTTGCATGAACACCGTTCAAAGGGTTATAGGAATCCATGACTGCGCCTACCTTGGCCTCTTTTACTGAAGCTTCGAAAGCGGGAAGGTAAATTTCGCGCAAGGTCCTCTCGTCAATATCCGAGCTAACGTTGTAGCGATCATATTCCTGATTATTGCCCGCAAAATGCTTGGCGGTAGCTATAACATGCTGCCCCTGAATTCCCTCAATCATGGAAACGGCCATTCTCGAGGACAGGAAAGGATCTTCGCCAAAGTATTCGAAGTTGCGGCCGCACATCGGTGCGCGATAGATGTTCATGCCCGGAGCGAGTATGAAATGCACACCTCTCGCGCGAGCGTCTTTGCCCATGGAGGTGCCGGCTCGGAATGCCAGATCCGTATCCCATGAAGCTGCGAGCGCGATTCCGGCGGGATATGCAGTGGTCAATCCGTAGTCGTGCACGCCTAGGGGACCATCGGACATTTTCAGGGATGGAATCCCAAGTCTGGGAATCGGCTTCGTGTAGAAGTCATGGATCCCGCCGATGATCTCGAGCTTCTCTTCAATCGTCATCCTCCCGAGAAGCGAATTGACGCGGTTCTCGACATCTGTTTTTGATAGCGTCGTCTGGGAGATAGCAAACTGTGCAAGCAACGCAATGAGAATTCCCAGTATCACCTTTCGGCTTTTCATAATATTCGGTAACTCCACGAGTTAGATTGTCCGAGACTTCGAGAACCTTATTTCACTGTTCGGTGATTCCTGGCCAATCGTCTGTTCACAAAAAGACCATCTTTATTAAAACAGGTTGCAAGGAGGACTGTCAGCCCACGCATCTCGAAATGGAATTCGTGCTGGGGGCCACCGAGTGCCTCGGTCCACTAGGCGGCGAGTCGCTCGACATGATGGGGTGGAAGCCATGGCTGAACGAATTGCCAATCTTCCATCTCAGTTTCGGATGGCGATTCCATGCGGCAGCTGGCTAATCGGGGTCCACTGTGGAACAAAGGGATTTCTGGGCATCCGCTGTGCCAAAGAGATCGTGGCGAGCTAGTCTGGCGCTCACAAATCGATTGTCCCGAATTACAACCTCTACGGCAGCTAGTAGTTCGCGTCCAGCATCCGACTTGACGACGTAGCCGCCAGCACCCGTGCTTAAAGCCTCTGCGACGACGTCCGGAGAATAATTTTCGGTCAAGAACACGATTTTGGACTCTGGGACCACTCTGCGGATTTGTCGAGCAGCTTCGATTCCGTCCAGTTTAGGGAGGCCGACGTCGAGCAGGATCAAGTCCGGCTTCAAGGCTTCGGCTTTTTGAAGTGCTTCTACTCCATCGGATGCCTCACCGATCACCCGCAGGTTCGGTCGCGTTTCGAGAATAAGACGGATGCGCTGTCGCCAGGCCTCCAAGTCATCGACCGTGAGAACGCGCAGCCCTAGACACCACCAACGAGGAATTTTCAGTGGAGAATACAGGTGATACGTCTGGAAGACTGTTCAATATTGAGCACCCCCGTCGGATGCGGGTTCCTTTTTTCTTTTTCCGGGACTCAAGGTTGCGGAAACCTCACTCCGGTGCTTTAACGCCGGACAACCAGTGCCGCGCGACGAGTCTCTGGAGACGAGTGGAGACTATACAGCATTCGTTGTTCGCAGGCGACGCTCCTGCGCCTGGGGGCAGCTCTTATGTAAAAAAGAGGTGCAGACTATCTAGTTGAAATCACGTAGCGCCAGTATCGACATAATGCAAGAATCAGAACTGGATTCACGCCGCGCCAGAAACCGCATCCGACGATAAATCCGCCACCGGAACCCACGCCTCAATTACGGTGCCGGTCGACGGCGATGACGTAATGTCGATCGTTCCTCCCACCGCGTTCAGGCGCTCGCGCATAGTGACCAGACCCAGCCCTACGGGCGCTTGTCGCGAGTCGAACCCCACCCCATCATCGAGTATCCGCAGCAGAAGTCGTCCTCGGACCTCCCTCAGTTCCACTACAGCATTCTGTGCCATGCTGTGTCTGACCACGTTGTTCAATGCTTCTTGTGCCACACGGTAGATGGAAAGTGCGACATCACGCGGCGTTTGCTGAGGTAGTGCTTCCCCCTCAAAGCTAATCTCGATTTCCTTATTCTTGCTAATGTCCCTGCACAGGATCCTCAAAGAAGCGACGAGACCTAGGTGCTCGAGCTGAAAGGGGTGAAGGCCGTGCGAAAGATCATGTACAGTTCTGGAAATCTGACCGACCCGATCGTGAAACCGGCTCAAGCCCTCCTCAAACGCCACACCTGGCTCACTTTTAAGCTGATCGATTTCAGCTCCCATCAGTGCCAACTGCTGTGCGACGTCGTCGTGCAATTCACGTGCCAGATAGCGGCGTTCTGCCTCCTGGGCGTTTAGCAACTTGCTCCCCATTTCCCGCAGAGAGTTCACTGTGAGCCGCTGGTCGGCAAGCACTGCCGCCAATAACATGTTCGGCACCGTAATGAGCGACAAGAATATCTTCATCGAAAGGACACTCGCGGACGTCTCCGATGTGAACGGGCCTTGGCCGTGGATCGCATTCCAAATTGAGATCAATGAAATAACTAGAAGCGAAAAACTCAGGCCGCCTGGGCCAAACCGTATCGCCGCCCATAGTAACAACGGCAACGGTGCACATACCAGCGCCGGAATGTTATCCCGCGATGGACCAATGTCGCCGAATACAAGTGTGCTCACCACAAGGAGCCCGATAGCCAGCAAACTCGCCTCCGCGCAGCGAGCCAGAGTCGCTTTGCGTATCCAAGCAAACCCGCCCAAGCCGAACACCACAATGGTTGGAACAACCGTCAATTCGGCCAGCATGTTTGAAGACAGTCGATCTGTCCAGAGAGCCCAGTACTGGCGTCCCCATCCGGTTTGCACCACCACCGCAGCGTCCAGGAAAGACGTCACCAACGGAGCCATAACCACGCCAAACACCAGGAAGACGACGACTCCTCGAACGCTCTCGAACCAGGTTCTTGCTTTGTGAAAGTAACGCATGCTCGCCGCGCCGACCAACGCCTCGCTCACGTTTCCGATGAACCACCCGACGGCAGTTGCCAGAGGCACACCATTCGCCCCTTGCACCAGCAGGTGTATCGGAAACACCGCCAGAATCAAGATCCACCACATCCGATAGGGGGCAAGCAGCAGAGCGGCAAGCAGGATTGCGTTAGGCGGCCAAAAACCAGAAATGGCATTATGCAAGGGCGTCAGCGCGAAGCCGAGTTCGGCTCCCCCGTAGTAGGCGGCCGCGGTCAAAAGCGCGATGAATATCGGGCGGAGAATTCCTTTGATCGGGAGCAGCGCGGTTTCGAAGAATTTCTGTGGCTTGCCTAGCTGGCGAGACTCCAACGACTGTGAGAGTGCGACGTTACTTACCATCTCGCTTCCGTGAAACTCAAGAAGCGGAGAGTCCGCTGCCCATTCGCGTAAGGATACCCGGGCCCAGGAGAGAATCTTAGCTGTCATTGACTCACCAGTCAATAATTCCTGACAATTGCCGACTGCATTCAGGTAATTTTTCAAGATGCCCGCGGAATCACGGGCTGGAGAATTTTGGGATTCTCTCTAAGTCGTTATGGCGCAGATTAACGTAATCCTCACTTCCAGTTCGTGTCCGTTGCGTTCACAGTCATATACGAGGATGGCGTGCGAGATGACGGAGTTGGGGTTACTCCGTCCCTCTCCTGGATGATGGTCCAATCGGTTCGCGGCTAGTAAAGTAGGGCCGAGAGAGTTTGACTCCCGAATAGTCGGCAAACGAGAAATCCGTCTTTCCTGTTTGCCCGTTAAGCGGGCACGGGCCTTGGCAGAGTGCATCACTGGCAGGATTCGATCAAGTTGACGGGCAAGTTGGTCTCAAACAGGACAGACCAGAGGCAGCGAGTAAAAGATCGCTGCCTCTAATTTTTCGCTCTACCAAACAGGTTTGCCATGCTGAAGCCATTACTTTAGCGGCTGAAAGTAGTTCTCCACCAAGTTATGGGCGACTTTTTGTCCGAGGAGTCCGCCCTGCACAACGGAATGATGAAAATGCATGCCACCATAGATTCGGGCCATTTGCACCTCTTTCAGCAACTCTTTTGTGCTCCTGAAGGTGCGGGTTGCGGTCTGGGTGCCTCCACCCAGCGCTGGTGGAATGGCATAAGTTACGGTGACATGGAGAGTCAGATTGGGCGCTCCAAAGTAGGATGCAACGACACTAGTCACAGCGCCAGTCACACATCCGTGCGCTGCCGGATATTCCGGATGAGTAGGCGTGTTGGCCAATGGAAGCCAGTTCGGGTCTCCAACGGTGTCCGGATTGCCGTCAATATCTCCCTCCTGAATCGCGGTCACTGGGCGCCAAAAGTTGAAATGATACTTGGCATTCATGCAGCCGATGAAGGCGTCTCCGTATCCGGAAAAGACCATGGCGAACAATCGTGCGCTGTTGAGAGTGCTTAGCGAGCGGCGCGAAACGAGGTCCGTAAGCATGCTGTTGAAGGCGGCACCGGGGTTGGCCGTCCAGAAAAGCGCGATGGTTGTTTGTTCCGGGCGGCGCAGACTGTTGGTTAGCGCTCCCCAGGCTTTGGTGCGGTTGTAATCGGCAGCCCACTCCTGAGTTGAGAGTGGGGTCGGGCCTTCGTCTGGAAGAAACTGTCCCGCACTGCTCATCGTGAAAGGAGTCATGTTCGCAATCCAAGGTGTCAGCGGGCCAGTATAAGGAAAAGGCGGCGTGGGCTGGTAAACACCCGGACCGGGCGTCTGGAATACGTAGGTATTTACACCAAAGACGCCATCGTTGGCACGAAGAGCGATGAGATTTGCAGCCGTCCGCTGCCCAACCAGAACCCCGTCGTTAATCGCGGCCGCGCTGCCAGTGAGTGCCGTCAAATAATTGGCATACCTTTCATCCAGACCGACAAATGGCGGTGTGGCAGTGGGATCGGACGCCGCCTGGGCCGGGAAATAGTGAACCAAAACATCGTGAACCGCCGCCGCAACAGCAGCTGATTCCGAGGAGTCCGGTGAAGCAGTGGGCTGAATGCCGCCATATGACTGGAACCTGGGGTGAATCGCGTTCACCGCGTCGAAAGCCGCAAGATTTGAGTACGCCAGAAAAATGCCGCTCCCTCCTGAGCTTGCCTTCCCCGTAATAGCCGTTTGCACCGCAATTGAGTTCCAAAATGTAATGGCGTTCTGGGCCGGAGCCGCTGTCGCGAGAAGCGCAATGAACGCAGAAAGTGTAATTATTCGCAAAGCTGGTACCTTCATAAAAAATCTCCTGTGCTGAGAATTTGTCGGTTGTCGGCGCCGCCGGCGCGCCTTGGGGCGAAATCAGCGGCTTAGCTGGGGCGAGTGTAGGAATGCTTTCCCGCGTCGCCAAGTCCTAAAATCGGACTGGGCGCGATCCGGTTCTTAAAAGTGGATGGTTTTTGCCGGCCACCTTAAGCGCTGATTGTCGGGTGTTGTCGGTACTCTCGTGC
>JBEEGK010000467.1:0-6250 GCA_041166845.1 Acidobacteriaceae bacterium | reverse complement strand
GGAAATCTTCCAAATTGACGCTTTCGCAGAAAAGATATTTGCGGGGAATCCTGCCGCCGTTTGCCCGCTAGAGAATTGGATTAGCGACAGTCAAATGCAGGCGGTCGCGGCCGAGAACAATCTATCGGAGACCGCATTCTTTGTTTCGAACGGTGCTGGCTTCCATCTAAGGTGGTTCACTCCGACCAGCGAGATAAATCTTTGCGGGCACGCTACCCTCGCCTCCGCGTTCGTGATCTTCAATTTCCTTGAGCCCCAACGCACGTCAGTGGACTTTCAAACAAAAAGTGGACGCTTGAGTGTCGCCCGAGATGGCGATTTGCTCGCAATGGACTTCCCCGCCCTTCCGCCCTGGGATTGTGAAAACATTCCCGTAGATTTGTTGCATGGACTCAATCCAGCCCCCACGAAGGTTTTACAAATAAAAAATAACTACTTCGTGATTTACGAAAGCGAAGAAGATGTTCGTTTAGCGAAACCCGATTTCGCGCTACTCGAAAAACTACATCCCTACGGGGTGGGAATTACGGCGCCCGGCCGGCAGTGCGACTTTGTATCCAGATATTTTGTGCCGAGCTACGGCATTCCCGAAGATCCCGTGACTGGATCTCTCCATTGCTCTCTCGTTCCCTACTGGGCCAAACGTTTGAAAAAGTCCACGCTCCACGCTCGCCAGCTTTCGAAACGCGGCGGTGATTTATGGTGCGAGTTGCGAGAAGACCGCGTGATCCTCAAGGGAAAGTCCGTGCTTTACCTGCGCGGCTCAATCACCATCTGACGTTGGCACTACCCTCCGCGGTTTGACTTCGCGTTACAATCTACTGCCGAGGCCCATGAATGAAAGCTCTTGTGAAAAGCCGCGACAGCCGGGGTTTGTGGCTGGAGGATGTCGCGGAGCCGGAGATTGGTATTAACGACGTCAAGGTCCGCGTTCTGCTTACCGGAATTTGCGGGACCGACCTCCACATCTACGAGTGGGATGCGTGGGCAAAATCGGCGGTCAACGTCCCCACCGTCATCGGTCACGAATTCGTGGGTGAGATTGTCGAGGTAGGTTCGAACGTTTCAGATTTCGTTCCAGGAGAACTGGTCAGCGGCGAGGGCCACGTTGTCTGCGGACGCTGTCGCAACTGTCTGGCCGGACGCCGTCATCTCTGCGCGCATACCCAGGGCGTGGGCGTTAATCGCTCGGGCGCGTTCGCCGAATTCATCGTGCTGCCCATGTCCAACATTTGGAAGCACAGCAGCAAAATTCCGCTCGAGATTGCAGCCATTTTTGATCCCTTCGGAAACGCTGTGCATACCGCACTGTCATTTCCTGTGCTGGGCGAAGACGTGATTGTTACGGGTGCCGGCCCCATTGGAGTCATGGCCGCCGCGGTTGCACGGCATGCTGGCGCACGCCACGTGGTTGTGACAGATCTGAATCCGTATCGGCTGGCATTGGCCGAGAAATTGGGCGCCACAGTCGCAGCGAACCCGCAGAAGACTCCTCTCGCTCAAGTGCAAAAACAACTGGGCATGTTGGAAGGCTTCGACGTAGGTCTCGAAATGTCGGGCGCGCCTGCCGCGTTTCGCGAGATGCTCGAAAACATGAGCCATGGCGGTCGCATTGCGATGCTGGGCATTCCCTCGAAGGAAATGGCCATTGACTGGAATCGTGTCATCTTTAACATGCTGACCATCAAGGGCATTTATGGACGCGAAATGTACGAGACCTGGTACAAGATGACCGTTATGCTCGAGTCCGGACTCGATATTTCTTCGGTGATAACTCATCGTTTTCCCTGGCAGGATTTCGAGCAGGGGTTCGAAGTCATGCGTTCCGGAGAATCAGGGAAAGTGATATTGGACTGGCGAAACCTGAACTAGGTATCGAACATTCCCCGCGAAGCGCCCGTGAAACAGAGACACCGGTAAAAAGGGACATGACCGTACCCATGTTGATGCGAATATTTTCTCTCGTGGCTGTCTTCCTGGCTGCCGCTACCGCGCCCGCCTTCACTCCTCAAAATTCTGAGACAGCAAGCAAAAATGCTGTTCAAGTGGAGATGCAGAATGTGATGTACCACTACACCGAGCCCACGGCAGCCCACATCGTCCGACTGCAAGGCGAGTTAATTCCAACCAAAAAGGATGGCATCCCATTTTTTGATGACCGAATGTCATTTGTTTTGGCAATCCGGACCGCTGAAATTTCCATTAATGTCACCGCCCTTGCCAACGTTCTTAATCAATATGTGCTGTCGGCGTCTGACGCGCCGCTAAAGCAGATTTCGCTTTCCATCGAGAACAAGCTTTTAAAAATTAAAGGCCGATTGCATTCGAAAGGGGATATTCCGTTTGAAACGGACGGTACGATTTCTGCTACGCCGCAGGGCGAAATTCGGATTCATGCAGAAAAGATTAAAGCGGCCCATCTGCCAGTAAAAGGATTGATGGATTTATTCGACCTAAGCATTGCCAAGGTAATCCAGGGCAACCAGGTGAAAGGGCTTCGGGCCGAACAAAATGATTTGCTCCTTGACCCGGCTCAACTGTTGCCACCACCAAAAATTCAGGGGAAAATCACCGCCGTTGAATTACGAGGAAACGAGATCGTGCAGATTTTCGGCGATGCAGCCCTGACTGCCCCAAAACGCACAGGAAATTACATGGCATATCGCGGCAATCAGCTTCGATTCAACAAACTGACGATGAATGACACCGACATGATCATCATTGATATGGACCCGCGCGATCCATTCGATTTCTTTCTGGACCGCTATATCCAACAACTCGCCGCAGGTTACAGCAAAACTACGATGGACTATGGTCTTCGTGTCTACATGCGCGACTACAATAAGCTTCAACACTCTGCAAACCGCGCTCCAGCAGCCAAGTAGCGGTTATCCAGGCAGCGTAATGCCGTCCAAGTGCCGCCCTTTCCTCGTTGGCAATTCAACCCTACTTGTCACAACGTTGTTGATGACCTTCTTGTACGCAGCCTGAAAGGTTTCCATCTCCGGAGCGGTGCCAATCGTGATTCTGGTGTAGGTCGGCATCACCGGCCAGATGCGTCCGATAAAAACGTTTTGCTTTGCCATCGCGGCAATGACGTCTGTCGCATTGCGTTTCGTATCCAGCATGAAGCAATTCGACTGCGATGGAATGTAGGAGTATCCATTTTGATCAAGCCAGTGAAAGACAGATTCCCGAATTTGCGCATTTACACGCTTCCGGTCCTCGACCAGCTGTCGTTCTTTGAGGCTTGCCATCGCAGCAACTAGGGCCGTAACAGGCATGGCATTCCAGCCAATGTAGTTTTCCAGTTTTGCTAACAGATCTGGCCTGGCAATCGCCAAACCGCACCGCAGGCCTGCCATGCCGTAAAGTTTGGAAAAAGTTCGCAGTACGATCACATCTTTGTCTGACTTCACCAGATCAATCGCCGACTCTCCATCAGAAAAATGAATGTAGGCCTCATCCACCAGCACAATTGATCCCTCAGGCTTATTCTCCACCAGGTATTGAATGTCGGAATGGCTGGTAAGAGTTCCCGTTGGATTATTCGGAGAACAGACATAAAACACACCTGCGTCCGGGGCGGCTGTCAGCATTGCTTTTACGTCGTGCGCGTAGCTCTTCGTGAGTGGGACTTTCACAACTCGCGCACCCGCTACTTCAGCAGCGAACATTCCAGCTTCATAACCGGGGTCAGCGGTCACATAGGTTTTCTTATTGGAGCTAAACGTGATCACGCTGAAGTGCAGCGGTTCGCTCGATCCCGGATACGCTTTCACGTACTGCGGCTTCAACCCTTCCAACTGGGCGAATGTATTGATCAGGTCTTTCGTGAGCCCATCAAGGTAGCGTCCACCCTGCGGAATGATCGCGCTTACCGCGTCTCGAGCGCTGGCTGACGGGCCCAGAGGATTCTCGTTCGCGTCTATCATCACACCGCCTGCGGAATTGACGGGCCTATCCGCGTGCGCAAGCATTGGTTCAGTGACGATACGTAATCCAGCCACCGTGGCCGCGATTGCGGACGCTCGCAGAAATGTACGTCTCGAGTACGGCGAGATATTTGATTCGAGTGTCATCTCCCTACCTCCGGTTTCGCTTTCTTAAAGCTCCAGCACATTCGCGCGCTATTTTTGGAACTTAGTTGCAGTCCGCACCATCCAAGCCTCATGTCCTGCCGGATAGAAGATTACGCTCTCATCGGCGATTGCGAAACTGCGGCGTTGGTGGGAAATGACGGATGCATAGATTGGCTTTGCTGGCCGCGCTTTGATTCCGGCGCCTGTTTCGCGTCTCTCCTCGGTACCGACGAAAACGGCTGTTGGAGAATAGCTCCCGCCGACGCCATTAAACAAACCTCCAGGCATTATCGGGATCATACCCTGATTCTCGAGACCGATTTTGAAACCGAAACCGGCTTGGTAACGCTGATAGATTTTATGCCCGTGCGCGGCCAGCACTCCAATCTGGTTCGCATGGTGCGGGGCAAGCGCGGCAAAGTTTCGATGGCGATGGAACTGACCATCCGCTTCGACTATGGCCGCTCGATTCCCTGGGTGACACGCACCAAAGACCAGTCGCTGCGTGCCATTGCAGGCCCAGACATGACGATTCTTCGCACGCAGGCGCCGCTGCGCGGGGAAAACATGAAGACAGTCAGCGAGTTCACCATCAACGAAGGAGAAACTGTCGCCTTCGTATTGAGCTATGGACGATCGCATGGCTCACTTCCTAAAGCCATTGACCCCGAGAAAGCGCTCGAAAAAACCGAAGCCTTCTGGCTCGACTGGAGTTCCCGCTGTACGTACCACGGCCACTGGTCGAAGGCCGTTGACAGATCTCTGATCGCTCTCAAGGCGCTTACCTATGCTCCCACGGGAGGAATTCTCGCCGCTGCCACAACGTCCCTTCCCGAGAAGCCCAAGGGGCCGCGAAACTGGGACTATCGTTTCTGTTGGCTGCGGGACGCAACATTTACGCTCCTGGCACTGATGCATGCCGGTTATTACGACGAGGCTGCCGACTGGCAGAACTGGTTATTGCGCGCGATTGCCGGCAGTCCCGAACAAGTTCAGATCATGTACGGAGTGGCCGGCGAACGCCACCTGATCGAATGGGAGATTCCATGGCTGCCTGGATATCAAGGCGCGTTGCCAGTTCGAGTTGGCAATGCCGCAGCCGGCCAACTTCAATTGGATATCTATGGAGAAGTTGCCGACGCCCTCTATCAGGCCCGCAAGGGTGGGCTCCCAAAAAGCGACTACGCAGTCGACTTGCAGCGCGCTTTGCTGAATCATCTGGCAAAAATATGGCAGGAGCCAGATGAAGGCCTTTGGGAGGTGCGCGGTCCTCGCCGCCATTTCACTCATTCCAAAGTCATGGCCTGGGTGGCATTTGACCGTGGCATTAAAAGTATTCAGGAGTTCGGAGTCGAAGGCCCACTCAAGGAATGGAGCGAGATCCGCGACCGGATCCATGAAGAAGTTTGCCAGCAGGCATTCAACCACGAAATGGGAAGTTTCGTGCAATCGTACGGTTCAACCAATCTGGATGCGAGCTCGCTACAAATTCCGTTAGTAGGGTTTTTACCCGCCGACGACCCTCGTGTTCTTGGCACCATCGGGGCGATCGAACGCGATCTCATGTGGGACGGATTCGTGCGCCGCTATAATACCGGGACCGTGGACGACGGCCTCCCTCCGGGCGAGGGAGTCTTTTTGGCATGCAGCTTCTGGCTGGTTGATTGTATGGTCTTACTCGGGCGTCATGCAGACGCTGACGAACTACTTCATAAGCTCATGGCTTTGCGAAACGATGTCGGCCTGTTAGCAGAGGAATACGATCCGGAGGCAAAAAGCCTGGTGGGAAATTTTCCGCAGGCTTTCTCTCATGTCGCGCTGGTGAACGCCATTTTAAATGTTAGCCGGCAGGCCGGACCAGTGCATCAACGCTCAAAGGATGCATCTCCGAAACCCTAACTTATGCCATATCACGTGGTGTCATTGACGATGGCGCAGGTCAGGCAGGGTGGCCTCGCATTTCAGCGTGAGCTGGCCGCAAGCCTGAAGGAATCCCGCGATCTAAAGGTTTATTCGCCTAGCCCGTTCGATCTCGATGAACGAAAGCGGGCCAAAGACCGTTTCGGAGGCGATGTAGTTTACTTCTTCAACGAAGCGGCAAGACTGGAATGCATCCAGCAAGGTATCGAGGTCAATTTCGTCGCAGAAATTCCGGACGATCAGTTACC
>JBEEGK010000466.1:0-3993 GCA_041166845.1 Acidobacteriaceae bacterium | reverse complement strand
CATTTGCCCACTCCGACGCACCGTTCGACCGCGTTAGCGAAGCTCTTATTGTCTTCGATGAAAGCGAAATGAGTGCTCACCTTATCCATCGCGTGCTTTTGGACTCGCAGATTTTCGTCAATGCGATAGGGATCAATGACCTTTCCCGGATTCATTTTCCAATCCGGATCCCAGATGGATTTGAATTCGCGAAAAGCCTCCACCAGCTCCGGACCGAACATCTTGTGCAGGAACTCACCCCGTGCTTGTCCGTCGCCGTGCTCTCCTGAAAGCGATCCGCCATAGCTCACCACGAGGTCAGTTGCATCCTCCATGAACGCGCGCCACTTGCTGACGCCTGCAGCACTCTGGAAATCAAAGTTCACGCGATTGTGAACGCATCCCTGGCCGAAGTGTCCGTAGAGAACAGACTGGTAGGAATATTTATCAAATAGTTTTTGCAGGTCCCGGAGATAGCTGCCAAGTTTTTCAAGGGCGACTGCGGAGTCTTCCCAACCTTCCCACGCGGGATCGCGCCCGGGCACGAAAGAGTTCGCTCCGAGGGCAGACTCTCGTATCGCCCAAATCTTGCTTTGTTCCTTGGGGTCCAAATACATCTTCATGCTCGGCCAGCCACTGCCGGGCATGGACTGCGTCATCCGAGTGGCACGATCCATGACGTCCTGCTGGGCACTTCCGCCGAACTCTACCAACAACCACCCCTTCCCTTCCGGCAAGTTGCTCACGTATTCGCGTTGGAGCAAGTTCTTTGTCTCGATATTTTTTGTAGTTACATCGTCAAAACCTTCCAGCCCGATGGGACCGAACGAGACAATTTCGAAGACATTGTCGGCGGCTTGAAAAATATCCGGATAACCGAGCACCACCAGCGCGCGATGAAGATGATGAGGCACTAGTTGCACCTTTGCCTCGAGCATGGTCACGCAAGTTGATTCGGTCCCAACCAAGGCGCGAGCAAGATTGAAGCGGCCGTCAGCTCCGGGAAGCAATTGATCGAGGTTATAACCTGACACTCGCCGCGGAATGTTCGGATAGCGCGTGCGGATAAGATCTGCGTAACGTTCGCGAAGCGTTTTCAGGCTTGAATAAATTTCGCCCTCACGTCCGCCTTTCGCGATCTTGTTCTCCATGGTGGGCGCATCCGTCCAACCAGCGGTCATGCGCGTGCCGTCGTAAAGCAGCACCTCCATCTCGATTACATTCTCATCCGCTTTGCCCGAAGACTGGGAGTGAACGCCGCAAGAGTTGTTGCCCAGCATTCCTCCGAATGTGCAATAGGCATGCGTGGCAGGATCCGGCCCCCAAGTTAATCCGTGAGGAATGGCGGCGTGTCGCAGTTGATCGCATACAACTCCGGGCTGCACGCGCGCGAAAGCCTCGGATGGATTCAGTTCCACAATATTGTTTAGGTACTTCGTCCAATCAATGACCACCGCAACATTGCAACACTGGCCAGCGAGACTGGTGCCTCCCCCGCGAGACAGGAGTGGGACACCAGCTTTTCGGCACACACTTGCCGTCTGAATTACATCGTTAACGGTCTTGGGAATAACTACGCCGATTGGGACCTGGCGATAATTTGAACTGTCGGTCGCGTAGAGTGCCCTGCTCGCTTCGTCGAAAAGGACTTCTCCCTCGAGTGCTCTTCGCAATTCGACCACGAGTTCTTTCGCGCTTTCTTCGGAAACTTTGGGCAGTTGGATTGGTAGTGACGATGACCGGTGTCCGTTCAACGCTTCTCTCCCCGCTTCAGTTCGCAGTCCATTCCGCTCCTTTTCGCGTTCGACAGCAACTATCCTGGCCCACTTGGAAACGTCAGTTCGCGCGCGCGTTCTTGCTCGCGTGCTCATGCACTTCACACACTCGAGCTGTGTATGTTGCGCTCTCGCGTATCACGACGATCTTACTGTAATATGACCAAACTTAATTTCGGAGGGAACCAACTTGCAACTTTCCGCCAACCGCAGGGTCACGTGTGCCGCATTTCTTTTCTTAGCGTTTCTTTCATCGACCTTTCTAGCGATGACATCGCCGGCCCAGAATGAACGCAAGCATGACAAGCGTTCCGCACGATCCGACAAGAAGGATTCCGCCAAGGATCCGAGCGAAACGAGTGCGTCAACCGCCATGGGTCATCCGCAATACGATGAATCTCTCTTCAAAGGAATGCACTGGCGTCAGGTCGGCCCTTTTCGCGGAGGCCGGGTCCTCGCTGTGACAGGCGTGCCGGGAGATGCCAACACCTTTTATTTCGGCGGAGTGGCGGGCGGAGTCTTCAAAAGCCTCGATGGGGGACGCAATTGGAAACCAGTCTTCGATAAGGAAGCAGTCTCTTCCGTCGGCGCGATTGCAGTTGCTGATACCGACCACAACCTGATCTACGTCGGCACCGGCGAAGCATGCATCCGAGGAAATATTTCTTACGGCAATGGAGTCTACAAGTCCGTGGACGGCGGTAATCACTGGGAGCACATTGGACTGGACGATACCCAGCACATCGGTGCGCTGATCGTAAACCCTCGCGATGGCAACACGGTTTTCGTTGCCGCCCTCGGACACGCATATGGATCCAATTCCGAGCGCGGAGTTTTCCGCACCACTGACGGCGGAAAAACGTGGCAAAAAGTCCTGTATGTAGACGACAAGAGTGGCGCGATTGACGTCGTATTCGATCCCAGCAATCCCACCACGCTGTTCGCTTCCACCTGGCAAGTCGTGCGCACGCCCTGGTCTCTTAACAGCGGCGGCCCGGGCAGCGCGATTTACAAATCAGTGGACAACGGCAGCACCTGGAAAAAACTTACCGGCGAAGGCCTTCCAAAAGGAAATTGGGGACGCAGCGGCGTTTCAGTTTCAGGCGCGAACGGCAATCGTGTCTACGCGCTCATCGAGGCGGAAGAAGGCGGATTGTTTCGCTCCGGAGATGGTGGGGATACCTGGACGCGAGTCAACGACGACGAGCGCTATCGCCAGCGGGCATGGTATTTCACTCACATTTTCGCGGACCCTAAATCCGAAGACACCGTCTATGTGCTGAACACTGGATTATTCCGCTCTACTGATGGCGGCAAGACATTCGGACTTCTTCCCGCGCCTCACGGCGATCATCATGGATTGTGGATTGATCCCACCAATCCCAACCGTCTCATCAACGGAAACGACGGCGGGGCAACCATCAGCGGAGACGGCGGCAAGAGTTGGAGTTCGCCCGACAATCAACCGACCGCGCAGTTTTACCACATCGCCGCGGATAATCGCCTTCCCTATTACTTGTACGGGGCGCAGCAGGACAACACCACAGTAGGAATTGCCAGCCAGACCGATGAAGGCTACATCGGGCGGGAACATTGGTATCCGGTCGGCGGCGGCGAGAGCGCGTATATTGCTCCCGACCCTCGCGACGCCAACATCGTCTATGCTGGCTCCGAAGACGGAAGCGTCACCATTTATGACCACCGCAGCAATAAGACGAAAGACATCGCGGTGTGGCCCCTGGACAACTCTGGTCACGGCGCCAGTGATCTCGAGCACCGGTTCCAGTGGACTTTCCCTCTTTTAATCTCTCACCACGATCCCAATGTTTTATACGCCGGAGCTGAACGCCTATTCCGCACGACCGACCAGGGAAAGACCTGGGACCCGATCAGTCCCGATCTGAGTCGCAACGACAAGTCGAAACAACAGCCCTCAGGAGGCCCGATTACTCTCGACATCACCAGCGTCGAATATTACGACACCATCTTCGCGCTGGCAGAGTCTCCGCTGAACAAAGGACAAATCTGGGTGGGTACGGACGATGGCTTGGTCCAGTCAACGCGCGACGAGGGAAAGACCTGGCAGAATGTAAGCTCGAAGGCCTGGCCGGAGTGGGCCGAGATCAGCATCATCGAAGCCTCGCCCTACGATGCCGGCACTGCTTACATAGCCATTGATAATCACCGTCAGGATGATCACAAGCCTTACATTTTTCGCACCACTGATTTTGGAAAAACC
>JBEEGK010000465.1:0-15084 GCA_041166845.1 Acidobacteriaceae bacterium | reverse complement strand
CGTTATCAATTTGTCGGTGGCGACTACGGTGTGCGAACGATCGGCGCCGGAGTTCTTATGTCCTCCGTCGTGTAGGAGGATGATATCTCCGCCCCGAATATTGCGGGAGACTTTTCGTTCGATTTCCTCCGCCGAAGTTGCGCTCCAATCGTAGCCCGTGACGTTCCACATCACTGGATCGAATCCCAGTTGGCGAGCTACCCGAAATACCGCAGGCCTTCGGCCTCCAAATGGAGGCCGGAAGAGCTTGGAATGTTCGCCGGCGGCGTCCGACAGTGCGCGCTCGCAAGCGGTGATTTCTTGGCGGATTTCCGCGCTTGATTTAAAGATGAGTAGCGGATGACTGAAGCTGTGGTTTCCCACCACATGTCCGGCGCTCACGATTTCGCGGACGATATCGGGCCGCTGCTGAACATAGCGTCCTATCAGAAAGAATGTCGCTCGAACTTCATGCCGTGCCAAAACTTCCAGCAACCTGAACGTGTGCGGATCGTTCGGCCCATCATCATAGGTAATCGCCAGCTGCTTCGAACCCCGGCCTAAATTGTTCAAGGCGGCCCCAAACCATCTCCCCGTCGGTGCCATGCTCTGATAGCCCGCGGAAATCGCAGTCGCGAAACTGGCCGCCGTAAGTAGTGACGCAAGCATCAAGGGATTGTAAATCCGCTGGCAATGTCGCCACGCAATTGCGATGAACTGCTCTCCTGCTGGACTTGATATCAGTGTCACCTTATTGCTGTTAACTGTTCACTCAATTGCCAGCTTCGCTCAGGCGGGATATCCTGCGATGCGAAGCTCACATGGCCAATCTTTTCGAATTACCCCGCTACATAGCAGTGGAAGGTCCCATAAGAGTTGGGAAGAGCACTCTGGCGAGCATCCTAGCTGACCGCTTAAATGCCCAGAGGGTGATGGAAGCGGAAGATAACCCCTTTCTGGCGAATTTCTATGACGGCCAGAGCGGTGCGGGCTTTCAGGCGCAGTTTGCCTTTCTCATTCGCCGTTTTGAGCAGTTGCAGGCTCTCGATCTAGGTCCCAAATCACAGAAAACCGTGATTACAGACTTCATCTTTGAAAAGGACAAGCTCTTCGCCTGCCTCAATCTCACCGACCAGGAATTGGATACTTACAACCGCTATTACAACCATTTTCGTGACCAACTTCCCACGCCTGACCTCGTGATCTATCTGCAGGCCAGCCCCGAAGTGCTTAAAAAACGCCTGAAAAAGAAAAATGCTCCGGGAGAGAAGGCCCTCAATGAGGATTATCTGGAAGAAGTGATCAAGGCCTACGAACACTTCTTCTTTCACTACACCTCGTCGGACCTGCTGATTGTGAATACCTCGGAAATTGATTTCGTGGAGCGAAACGAAGACCTGCAGCAGTTGCTCAGAAAAGTCTCCGAGCCGATTAAAGGGACGCAATACTTCCTTCCCCTGGGGGGTGAGGAAGCCGCGAACGCGTAGTGAGCGTCAGCCAGGGGAGCATTAGATCTGAATCAGTTTGCTCTAGCAAAATTCCGTTCGCCCTGTCATCTTTCGAATCTCGGCAGTTCGTAAATAGAAAGGGCTTTTCCCAACTTCGCAAACTCGTTATCGGCCGTCACCAGCGACGCGGAGTTCTCGATCGCCAGTTCCGCGGCGAAGGCATCCGCGTATCCGAGTGAGTGTTTTTGCTTCAGGCCGGCGGCGCGTGTGGCGCGCTCGCGGTCCGCTCCAATTACGACTATCGGCATTTGCTGGAATTTGGATTCCGTTTCGTAGGCCTTAGCCTCTCCGTGGTGTCTCCATGCAAGATAGAAAACTTCCCCCCAATTAATTGCAGACATTAGCAGTGGAACGTCCCCATGCAGGGCTTCGGCTAAGAGGTGGCGCACTTTCTCGGCGACCATGGCCCTTCCTTCGAAAAACCCGATCAAAGCATTAGCATCGAGCACATAACGCCGTATTTGCCTGGTCCTAACTCCGGCTCTCGAGCGCAGATGCTTCACTTTTCCTTTCCGCTTTCTTCTCGCTGGCGTTCCCGGGCCCGCTCTTCAAATGAAGCCTCAAATAGCGAGACGCCATCCTGCGCAGGTTTCAAGAAGCCCATCAAACTATCCAACTGCATTTCGGTAAGTGGAGTAAGTACTAGCTTTCCTCGTTCTTCGCTCCACGATGCGGCTGTCCCTTTTTCCAGACCGAATTGCTCCCTTAATTCAGCAGGGATGACTACTTGCCCCTTGGAACTTATAGTTGTTCGATACGCTTTCATTTCTCTATCTTACCATATAGTAAGTCAAGCTAAATTGTGTCTTACCTGTAAGATGATCCGAATCTGGCTACTCCGCAAAATTCTCGACTAAGACTTCCCGTAGGTCTACAATTACTCAAGCATCACCAAGATGCATTCGGGCTCTATCCGCTAAGGCGGAGGGGCACTGGAGGACGTTGTGAGCCTTATTCCGATTGGCGAGCCTCGCCAAAAGATTACCCCTACATCCCTTCGCGAGAAAAAACTTCATCGCGACCCTATTTCTTGTCTTACCGCCTACGATTACGCCACCGCGCGGTTGGTGGACGCCGCCGGCATTGACATAGTGCTGGTCGGCGATTCTCTGGCCATGACCATGCTGGGTTACGAGAACACGCTTTCGATTACTGTGGATGAGATGTTGCACCACACCAAGGCTGTCCGGCGAGGCGTGCAGCACGCCATGCTGATCGCGGACATGCCCTACGGCTCGTACCACGTGAGCACTGAAGAGGCGGTGCGTAACGCCGCGCGCTTTGTGAAGGAAGGCGGCGCTGAGGCCGTCAAGATCGAGGGTGGAGAAAAACGCGCAGAACTGATTCGGCGGGTAATTGATGCGGAAATCCCAGTTGCGGGGCACATTGGATTGACTCCGCAATCGGTGAACGTCATGGGTGGCTATCGCGTGCAAGGGAAGTCACTGACTGATATCGAACAGCTAATGCGGGACGCGGTGGCGCTTGATCGCGCAGGCGTGGCATGCATTTACCTGGAAGGCATTCCTCGAGAAGTGGCCGCGATGATCACAGCCGAAGTGCAAACTCCAACAATTGGCATTGGCGCTGGACCGGAATGCGATGGGCAGGTGCTGGTGATCCACGACATCCTGAATCTGACGTTTGCCCCGCCCGCGAAATTTGTTCGACGGTATGCGGACGTGGCATCCACGATCAGCCAGGCGGTACAGGCCTTTCGTGCTGATGTAACCTCAGGGCAGTATCCGTCTGACGCTGAGTCATACCACTTGCCAAAAGATACCAAAGCGGCGCTGGACTCAGTCCTCGAACGCAAGCGTGCCATGAGGCGGTAGGAACGTCTCAAAGTCGTGAGATAACTTTCAAGTGAAAATTCTTCGCAGCATTGAAGAAATGCGGGCGTCGTCGCGATTTGCCCGCTGTGACGGTAAGAGCGTCGGCTTCGTGCCAACCATGGGAGCTCTCCATGAGGGCCATCTTTCGCTGGTCAGGATGGCCAAGACGCAGTCCGATCTGACAGCAGTTTCCATCTTCGTAAACCCTCTGCAGTTCGGACCGCAGGAGGACCTTGATAAATATCCGCGAACTTTCGATCGCGATTCTGCGCTACTCGAAAAAGAGGGCGTTGATATTTTGTTTGCTCCCTCGGTCGAAGAGATGCATCCCGCCGGCGCCACAACCTATGTTGTCGTGGAAAGCTTAAGCGACAGGCTTTGCGGGAGATCACGCCCGGGGCATTTCCGCGGAGTGAGCACTGTTGTAGCGAAGCTATTCAACATTGTTGAGCCGGACCGCGCATTTTTCGGCCAGAAGGACGCCGCCCAAGTCGCGGTAATCCGGCGCATGGTGCGCGATTTGCGTCTGCCCACAGAGATCGTCGTTGGAGCAATTGTCCGCGAGCAAGATGGACTCGCGATGAGCTCCCGTAACTCGTATCTGAGCACCGCTGAACGACAATCCGCGCTGGTGTTACATCGTTCGCTCGCCCGAGTGCAAGAGCGGTTCGAGCACGGCGAACGGTGGTCGGAAAGGCTGGTTGAAGAGGGAATGAAAGAGTTTGCGAAGGACCCTTCTGTCCGCTTGGACTATTTGGAGATCGTAGATCCGGAAACGCTCGATCCCACGAAAGAGATTTCGCGGGCCTCGCTGGTTGCAGTAGCAGCCTTTCTGGGGAAGACGCGGCTTATTGATAACATCGTGTTGGGATAATGACGCGTCTTGCCCGAATCGCTGGCGGACCGGTCATGATGCTTTTGCGCACCTTTTCGTAATTAACCCATTGTCATGTTGAGTGAGTAAGCCGTTCACGAAGTGAACGGCGAGGGAGTCGAAACATCCATGGCAGTTCGAACGCTTCTTCTCCCGGGGATCTTTCGACGTAGAACCGATGCGCAAGCGAATCAGTGTCCTTGCTCAAGATGAGAACGTAAGGGGCGAAGACTTAGCGGATCCGGACAGAAATTTGCTACCTGCGATCACAAACCGTAGAGGCAGGGCAGAAGCTTTGGTAATTCCGATGCGCGGAGTCGCTAATATTTCCGGCGCATGATAACGATCTTGTGTAATGAAGAGATCGGACTCTGAACTCGTCAGGTCTTTGCCATTGTCACGTTCTCGAGTAATTCCGAATGCTTCGGCAAGTCTTCCCGGCCCGCTCGTCAATTGTTTTAGGTCGCGTTCTTCGGTGACCGTAATGCCCCTCGCGCGCGCCATTTTGTTGATTCCGGCTACTGGCTCCAGCGCGCGGAAAAGGACCCCGCCCGGGGTCCCATCCGGTAGGCACGAGACGTTCAAGCAATAATGGTTTCCGTAGATGAAATAAACGTAGGCAAGTCCCGGAGGGCCGAAGAGGACGGCATTTCGCAACGTCCTTCCAGCGGCGGTATGCGCTGCCGGATCATTTTCGCCCAGGTAGGCTTCCACCTCGACAATCCGCGCCGACAGGGCCGTTTCTCCCGAGCGCCTGACCAGGAGCTTACCGAGAAGATCAGCCGAAACCGCGCGAGGGTCACGATCGTAAAACTTACGGCTCAGTGGACGCCGAAAATGATTTCCCGATGGCATTATGCTTTCAGGAAGTCGAGCACCTCTGCCGCGTGTCCCTTGGCTTTGACTTTGCGGAAGATCTGCTTGATTCGCCCATCCGGTGCAATGATGAATGTAGTCCGAACGACGCCCATTACCTTCTTTCCATACATGTTCTTTTCCTGAATGACGCCGTAGGCGTTACATACTTTCTTGTCCGCATCCCCCAGAAGAGTAAAAGGCAGTCCGAATTTTTCCTCAAATTTCTTCAACGCCTTGGGCTGGTCGGGAGAAACTCCAAGAATTACTGCATCCAACTTCTTAGACTTTGTGTGGGAGTCGCGGAACTCGCAAGCTTCGACGGTGCATCCGGGAGTGTCAGCGCGAGGATAAAAATAAAGCACAACAATTTTGCCACGAAAGTCTTTCAATGACACTTCTTTACCATTCTGATCGGGTAGAGTGAAGAGGGGAGCTTTATCATTGACGTTGAGAGCGGATAGATTGCCGGCAGGAATATTCATGGGATTGTTTCGCTTCCGACAAAAGTTATACCTGAGCGCACGCTGGCTCGTCATCTCCCCGGCTTTGGCCGCGCTATTTTTCCAGGTTGCCGGCGCGCAACGTGCCGCTCAAAAAAATGTCTCAAAGGGTCCTCGCGCATTGGCGCTGGTTGAAGTTCCTCCAAAAGGTAAGGCACACCTGGTTCCAGTCACGATTGTGGTGGATGGAAAATTCTACGATGCCAGCGCCTACAAGGCCGCTCCCGTTCCCATGGCGCTCGAATACGGAACGGTCTATGAAGCGTTTCGGGCGGGTATCTCGCAGGGCTTCTTCACCGTCAGCGGAGCCCTCCACGGAGACGCCACCTGGAGGGGTGAAGGTAAGTGGCAGAACGCGGCAGAGATAAAATCCGCAGCTGACGCTGCTGCAGCGAAGAAAGCTTCCGCCAGCGCGAAAAAACCGAGCGATGACACCGAAGGGCGGCCAACTTTGCGGAGGTCGAATTCGGAAAAGGCCAATGACCCTCCGCCACCGAGTGAGAAATCTACTCCTCCGGCCAATACGCCGACTGCGGACAGCACTCCCGCTAAAGCAGCCGAAGAAAAACCTGAGGCCAAAGTTGATCAGGAGCCAGTTGATCCGAACCGTCCCGCTCTAAGGCGCGGCATCCCTCCAGGACGACAAGCGGGGAAGGCGGAGGACGGAGGCGACCCAGCCGCCAATAAGTTGTCTGCCACTTCCGTGGGAACGAACTCAACATCCAAAGATTCGGGTGCTGCGAAAACGTCTATCGCCGCAAACCCCGGAAAAGACGGGGCAGTAAAGATTTTCCCGGCGATATCCGACGCCGGAAGCCCGGAGACACACTCTTATACCTATGATTTGAAGCCGGAAGACGAGGCGAAGTTTCGCAAAAAGATGTTGGAAATGGCGGCTGACGAGGTGCGATCGCGTGAGCGGCAATTGGACAGCTCATCCTCCCCACAACGGACCCGAGTCGTGGGCAAGCCCAGCAAAGTGGACGTATCCAAACCGGATTTTGAAGACATAGATTTTCGTGTGCTGGATATTTCCAGCAGCAATGAACCCGTACTCGTGCTCACAGCCCGCACCTCGACGCCCAAGCTTTCAACGAGAGTAAGTCCGCCTGCAAATCGGTATTACATGGTCACACTAGTGGCTCGCGACGATATTTACGGCGAATTGCATAAGGCATTCGCGAGCGTGGCGGATTCGGACCACCTGGACGCCATTCCGCGGCTCGAATTCATTGATGCCGTAGATGCCGACGGGGACGGTCGCGCCGAGTTGCTATTCCGCCAAACGGCGGAGGCAGGCAGCGCTTTTGCTATCTATCGCGTGATCGGAAACCAGTTGTGGCCGCTATTTCAAGGAACCGCCGGCAGATGAATCTGGGCTTGTGTGGGGGCCAAATCTGCCCGCTCCAGCCCGCATGTTACTTCGGTAAATTGACCCGCCAGGCCAAAATCAGCATCATCTCTTTATGTCTGCTCCGGCCGTTTATCTCGCTGCCTTTCAACCGCTGCAAGCGTTGGCGAAACAACAGGTTTTCAGGCCTGAACAAGTCTGCTCGGCCCTGGCGAAGATTTTCAGCGTTGATCTCAGCGAAGTGGGACTGCTTCGCCTCGAAGGCCGTACATTGAGCTTTCTATTCCCTTTGGAGCTTCGCACTTCGGGTTTTATCCCGCTCTCCAGTTCCGCACTGGCGGCGGAGACTGCCCAGTCCATGAAGGCCAAGTTCTTCAATAATTTTGCCCGCGTCAGACATGACAGCATTTTTGAAGTGGTCGCCGCCGGAGTTAAAGTAAACAGCGCTTTACGTACGATTCAGAAACTTATGTCCGCGCCTATCATGCGCGATGGAGCTTGTCTGGGAGTGATTCAGGTTTGCAGAAAGGGATTCAATCCTGAAGCGGCAGGGCCGGATTTCGATGCTGAACAGCTCGCGCGATTAGAGCAGGCTGGAATTCAGATTGGCAAACTGATGCATGAACAAAAAATGTCGCCTTCCGCGGTGGAAAGCGGAATCATCGTTTTCTGAAGTCTCAGATTTTTATCGTCTTTCAGCAAAAACACCCTAGCGATTGCCATCCGGCAATGTCGGCACCTGGTCCGCAAAAGTACATTCTATAGGGTCTTTATCTTCCCGCAATCCCATAAATACTGGAGCTCGGAGTTTCACGCCGCCTTCGTTGGTTTCGTGAGTCCACTCAGAAAACTTAATTTCCGCCACTCGTTTCGGTTTTATCCAATGCACGTTGCGAGCATCTACCGGGCCCGTAAATGGGCTTACTTTTGTCTCCAGCTCATTCATAACCTGCCAAATCTCTTTCAACTTGGCCGCGTTGAAGCCGGTGCCGGCTTGTCCGACATGAATGAGTTGTCCCTTCTTGTCGTATAGGCCGAGGACGATCGAGCCAAAATACTGGCGGCTGCCCTCCGGATCGGTGTAACCACCGATCACACAATCCACTGTCTGCGTAATCTTGATTTTTAACCACTCTCGACTTCGGCGCTCTTCGTAGTAACTGTTGCGCCGTTTCGCGACGATGCCCTCCAAACCTTTTTGCTTCGCGGCGTTGAACAGCGCGATGCCGTTTACCGGATAGTGATCGGAGTAGCGAACCAGATCGCCGGTTTGAACGATCTCCGAAAGAATCTGCTTCCGTTCATCCAAAGACACCCGTCGCAGGTCGTACCCATCCAGGTAGATCACGTCGAAAAGGTAATACACCACGGGGATGTCAGGGCGTGACCCTGTCCGGCGGCCGTAGCTGCGGATTCCGGTGCGCTGCTGCATCAGGCTGAATGACGAGCGCCCATGGTCGTCGAGGGCCACGACTTCGCCATCCAAAACGGCGGTCTCTGCTTTTACATGCTTGGGCAGAATCTGAAGCTCATGATATTGGGTGCTCAAATCATTGTGATTTCTGGAGACGAGGCGGACATTGCCGTTCTCAATAAATGAAACCGCGCGATAGCCGTCCCATTTGATTTCGAAAAGCCAGTCATCGCCATCAAACGGAGTTTCAGTCGAGAGCGCGAGCATGGGCTGAACCCGTTGCGGCATCACGGCCCTGACTGCGCCTTTCATGGAATTCAGGGATGACGAGGAGGTTGTTCGTTTTTTCGAGGTAAGACTGTGCTGTGGGGACTGCTTGTTTACGCTGATTTCTTCCTTAGAGGTTTTGTCCGGGCCAACGTCTTTTTTTTTACCGTCGCAGATTTCTTTACCTCAGGAGTTTTTGCCGTCACGGACTTCGGTTCACTGGCCTTTGTTTTTTGTTTCTTCTTGTCGAGTTTTGCCAAAGTGTCCGCCAGCCAAGGGGCTTTGAGCTTGCCTTTGGACGATCCCCGATTGCTTTCCCATTCGTCGGAGCCTTGATCCCCGGCGATCTGTCCCATGCTGCGTTTCGTTATGACAGACGTGTCGAACTGGTTGATATCGTATCCCGCAACTTCGTGCTTATCGTGCTTCTTGATCAGTAGCCACTCAGTTCCCTTACTTCCCGGGCGTCGCCCTTTCATGTGGATGAGCGCGAAATCTCCCTTAAGGCGCTGGCCATGCAAACGAATCTTGAAGTCTCCCTGCTTCAACATAGCCGAGGCCTCGGCTGCAGTTCCCGGCACGTATTTTCCGTTTACGGGCTGGGGAGAGAGAGGTTCCCACGTGCCAACATCCCAAACCATCACCGTTCCGCCGCCGTAATTGCCATCGGGGATGATGCCTTCGAAATCGAAATACGATACCGGATGGTCCTCGACCTGCATCGCCAGCCGCTTATCGCCAGGATCGAGCGAAGGTCCCTTGGGGACGGCCCACGATTTGAGCACGCCTTCCATCTCAAGCCGGAAGTCATAATGCAGACGGGAAGCGCGGTGCTTTTGCACCACAAAACGATGTCCGGCCTTCTTCTCCAGCTTCGGAGGTGGTTCGGGGGTTTCCTCGAAACGGCGCTTGCGTTTATATTCTTCTAAAGCCACCGAGACATTTTAACCATGAAGCACGAAGGATGCACGTGGCAAGCAGAGAAGAGATGTCGAGTGAGGATTCAGTCAGACGGCGCAGGGACAAGAGCCGGCCAGCAGGAAAAGAAAATGCCCCGGACTCAGATTAGATTGGGTGCTGGGGCACAGATGTAAGTTAAGCGGCCTTCCTAGCGGCGATACGTTGGGAAGTTGAAGTCTCCACGTTGAACGTTTTTACCCGCGGATCTTCCTTCACCAGCGGCTTAATAATATCCACGATGCGGTGGTAATGCTCGTGCTCGTATCGTTCCGCATCTTCTTTGCTTTTCCAGAAGCTGATCGCGAGCGTTCGGTCGGCATCATCTTCTGACGTGAGTCCGATCACATCCACAAATCCCGCCTGCTTCTGCAGAATGGGTACCACTTCGTTGCGCAGTTTGTTCCCGAATTCATCCCTTTTTGCCGGTTTCACATGGCATTCCACAATACGTGTAAACGTCTCAAATCTCCTTTCGCAATCGCTAGAAGGTTTGGGGGAAGGCCCGCCGCCAAACAGCCCGAAGTACTGGCAGAAACAGCGGGGAAGGTTTGGGTATTTTCCCGTGACTAAAGAGGCTTTACGGCGGGAATTATAGTCCTCGAAAAGTTGGGAATTTTGCACACAGAGAAATTTAGTCGCTTGTCGGTATCTTCTGTTTTTTCTTTTGTTTAGAGTCCAGTACTATTTAGAATTTGTGACGTTTAACCATCCAGAAGCCTGTGCGTTTTAGCTTGCTCATTCCATGAGACGTGAATATCCAGATACGCCCATACTCGGAGTAGGTGCCGTGGTGATTGATGGCGACCGTGTCTTGCTGATCAAGCGCGGGCGTGCGCCGCTGCTGGGCGAGTGGTCTATTCCCGGCGGTGCGGTGGAGTTAGGAGAAACGGTCCGCGAGGCGGTGGTTCGCGAAGTGTTGGAGGAAACTGGAGTCGCTGTCGAAGTCGCCGAATTGTTAGGTGTTTTCGATCGCGTTCTGCGGGATGACCAAGGAAAACTGCGGTACCACTATATCCTCATTGATTTCCTGTGTCGTCGCGTTTTCGGAGAAGCGAAGGCCTCCGGAGATGCCGACGACGCGCTCTGGTTCAGCATCGAGGAGGTCAACAAGCTTTCTCTAGCCAAAGATACGGCGGAAGTGATTCGGTTGGGATTCGAAAAAACGGAGTGAAAAATGGCTATGGGTGGCCGCTTATGTTACGTGCGCTAAAAAACATGGCGTTATCGCTTTTGGCTTGGCAGTTCATAGTCGCTTTTAGTATCGGAGTGATGTTTGTGTCTGCGAAGAGAACCCTCTGCCCACTCGGCCCAGAGGAGAAAGATTTGTTGGCTTGGATGTTTGTACTCGGTGTTGTGGTCGTGCTGACTTCGTGGCCAGTATGTCGAAGGCTCAATAGCCTTCTTGGAGTGTCGGCTGGATTGGGGCTGGGCTTGGTGATTCCCGATTGTCGCAGGGTGGCTATGGGGGCACCTGGTGGAGCCCCGGACATACGGCTGGGACCATCCGTGGGGCCTGTCGCATGGAATGAATTGGAGTGGGATAACCCTTGGATTGCAGGATGGGAACTGGCTGGGCCAAGCGCTATTGCCAGAGCGGTTGTGGGCTTTTTGCAGGCTCGGAAATCATGACAAAAGGAATTTATTCTTCGTATTTATTTCATAATGGGATTAATTCAGTCTTTTCATTTTCCCTCATGTTAGGTGGTTGGAACCTCACGATTTCGCATTTAGCCGCAGGCGGGCCTTCTAGCCGAAGTGATTCGGTTGGGATTTGAGCGAACGACAAAATAAATTAGCAAAGCGCCCCGCAATTACTCGTCTTCGGAAGCTATAGGAATGGATTGATTCAGAATTGCAAGCGATTCTTCCGCGTCCTCAATTTTAACCTGCAATCTCACGCCGCTAATCGAATTGGAAACACCCCAATGCACTCTTACCATATTCTCGTCTGGCAAAAAGCACTCTATTCCTGAAGACTGAAGTAACCCTTTGGCGAGAGAAGCATCGAGCAAGTTCGCGAATCGTCGAATTGTGACGAGCTTACGAAGTCCTTTTTCGCTGTCCATTTCGATCTTCGTTTGTTGCGGACTGCCGACCCCTATTTTTTAGTTCGCGGGTTAGTTCCTCCCGTGCTGCTTCCGTCAGGGAAGTTGAATCTTCAGCGATGTTCCCGAGCTCACCGTCGGACAGGTCAGAATAAAAGTCCCCCAGTCGCTTGTGGTCGTCTTCGGTAGCTGTCATGGCAGGGATGATACAAGATGGCAAAAATGGGGACTACTGGGCCAGGAATAGGCGAATACAGCTGTAACCCAGAATCTAAAAAAGAACGGCCCGCGCTTTGGGGCACGGGCCGCCCGGTGGACTGGTTGAAATTGACCTGGAGGTGGTCACTCTACGTGGCCCCTTCGGCAATTCCGGGTATCGGCACGACCTGGTGCCAATCGCTCGGGTACTCTCAGGCGATCCAACGCAAGGTTCAACATTGGAGCAACCTGAAACTAACTCAAGCCTAAAACACCGGTGGTTGCGAATGTGTTTGGTTACCGGCCCACCAAAGATCGGCGCGCCGGAGGTATTAGAGCGACCGCTCTAAGTCTCAGCCACCTCACCTGGTCTTTTGGATCTACCGCTACAATCAGAACTTGTCATCCGACCACCTCCTTTCCGGTGTAATCCCACAATAGTAAAAAACCTGCTCTGAATCAAGCCAAAGCCTAAAGAAAGTAACGGTGCGTTGCGGACTTCAGTCCGCCAAAATCTGCGTTGCTTTTTCGCCAGGCAGCTTTAGTAGATTCGGAGCTTCGTTACCACTCCACGGGTCATGGCCGCAGGGAATCTACCTCCTATCCCCAACGCTACCTAAACTTTAAGTCTGCCCTGCGGTCAGTGCTTTCGCGGGCATGCGGGAAGCCTAGCCCTTCCATTTGTAGGCGCCAGGTTGGGGAAGTCCTATGTGCGAGAGCACGCGGTTGGCAAACTCGCGTGCCATTTCATCGGCGCTGGTAGGTCGCTTGTAAAAGGCGGGGATTAGCGGAAAGACAGTGGCGCCGGCATCGGTCGCGCGGAACATGTTGCGGATGTGAATTTTATTGAGCGGAGTTTCACGAACACAAAGCACGAGCGGGCGTTTCTCTTTCAAGCAAACATCCGCGGCACGCTCGATCAATTGCGACGCAATTCCGTTAGCGATGCGCGCCAGGGTTCCGACGCTACACGGAATAACGACCATGGCATCAGCAGGATAAGAACCGCTGGCCACGTTAGCCCCGATATCGGCATTCGATTGCTGCTGAATTTTGCGGGAAAGCTTGGAGGAAGAGCGTTGAGATCTCTTTGCAGGGTCGCGGCCAAGAATCTGCCCGAGAAGGTTGTTACGTCCTCGGATTCCAAGTTCCTCGGCCATCACTCGCAGGGCGCTGTCTGACGGAATGAAGTTTACGGTCTCGATCCGTGAATCACGTTCGACCGCAAGCAGCAGGTGCTTCAGGAAAAGTGAGCCGCTGGCTCCGGTGGTTGCGATCGTTAAGTTTCTCGGGGATTGAGTCGGCAATGAATCTCCGTATCTGTCCGGAGAAATTATCCGGAAGTTTGAGCATAGGTAGCTTCTCTTCGCTAAGTCAAGGTGGACAAGCCGAAGTTGAGTAGCAAAAGCAACCGCTAACGAAAACAGAATGTCCCTAAATCGACAGCTCCGAGCGCGACGAAGCTCCACTCAGTTTCATGCCCTGGCTGGCGTAGAGCGCGAAATCCGCTCCAACGACCGAAACGGCAGTCGTCAGTACTTGAGAAATTTCACGCAGGCTTTTCGATCTTATGAGCAAGTCATCACGACCGACCAACTTCACGAGGCTGCAGCCGCCGCAGATGTCGTTCTAATTGGCGACTATCATGCCCTGTCAGCCTGCCAACACTTTGCCGCTGATTTGCTGGAACGCCGCGCCCAGCCGGGAGATCGCCCGGTAATCCTCGGCATCGAAACCATATTTTCTCGTGACCAGCATATTCTCGATGCCTGGTGGCGCCGTGAAATTGGCGAGAGGGAATTGCGTCGCCGCATTCGATTTGAGTTGGACTGGGGCTATCACTGGGATCCGCTTTATCAATTGCTGGTGACTGCCCGCGACCATGGAGAAGCAATCTACGGACTGGATTGCATGCCCCGAGAAGACCTCCGCAAGATCAGGGCGCGAGACCGGCATGCTGCCCACAAAATCGGCGAGATTCGCAGACGGCATCCCGAGGCGGCCATCATGGTCTTGTTCGGAGAGTCGCACCTTGCTCCCGGACACTTGCCCCGCTTGGTCCGCCAGTGTCTGCCGGGAGAGAGAGTTGTCACCGTTCTGCAAAATGTGGACGCGCTCTACTGGCACGCTGCCGGGGAAAATCAGACCCACGTGGATGCTGTCCAAGTAAGCGATGACGTATTCTGCGCGTTCAATACAACGCCTCTGGAAAAGTACGAGAGCTACCGTCTATGTCTTGCGCGCTGGCGCCGCGACAGCAAAAAGCTGGACGCCGCCCCGACAATCTATAACCTGATCGATGCCCTGGCGCGCTCTCTGGGGATTCAGCGTTACTCGCCACACAATGGTACGCAGCCAAGATTCTTAATGGATTCGCTTCCCGAGGTGCATTCCGCGCAGTTCGATTCCGGCCATTCTTCGGGAAACCGATGCCGAGATCCCTTGCAGCGCGCGCTACAACGCGACATCCCTGATCCCCAGGAAGTTGACTTGTTGCTGCGGCGTCTGAACGAGCGCGGCAGCGCCTATGTGCCGCAACTCAACATGTTTTACGTCCGCGAGTTCAGAATGACTTACGCTGCTGAAGAGGCCGCCCGATTCTTGCATCACGCTTGCCGCGGGCTGCCGCAGAAGAATGCTTCGAAGTCCACGTGTGCCCCTGCGGATCTCTATTTCAGCACCCTGCTTGAGGATGCCTTGGGATACTTGGGTTCTCGTTTGCTGTGTCCGCAACGTCCTACAGCAGGGATGACTGCTAATGCTTTGTCTCAACTCTTGGAACAGGGCCCCAAGCGAGTCCCGGACGCAGGGAAGATGTACGATTCAATTTCGCGTGAGTTGGGATACGCTCTGGGACATCGGTTATACGAAAAGTATCTCGAGGCATCGCTAAATCCAGCCTCCATCCGAAAGCTGCTCCTCGCGGATTTAACCAAACCTGGGGCCGCCAAACAGATCTGCCTGCAACTCGGGAGCGACTAATGACTGCAGCAGTAACGTGCAAACCTCCATTTTGTGACAAATAGTCGTTGTAACGAATATACTATTTAGTAGTAATGCCACACAGCGACCTAAATAGTAAGAAGCGAGCGGGCGTTCTCGAAGAAGAGGCCTTTATCTCGGTCATTCGCTCTGCGGAAGTTTTGCAAAGGGGGGTTACCGAGCTTCTGAAACAGTATGGCCTCTCTTCTACGCAGTACAATGCGTTGCGAATTTTGCGAGGAGCGGGTTCGCCGGGACTCTCGTGCAATGAAATTGCCGACCGTCTGATCAATCGTGACCCTGACGTCACTCG
>JBEEGK010000464.1:0-4538 GCA_041166845.1 Acidobacteriaceae bacterium | reverse complement strand
TGTTTGGGGCAACTGCCGGCAAACTCCGCGAGCAATAAAATTGGGAGAGGATAATTCCTCTCCCAATAACACTGCTTAAAAACTTTAACCTTACTGCTCGTCCACTTCCACGCCATCGCCGAGATGGACGTCTTCCAGAGCGTACACGATCATCGCCGTGGCAGTTGTCGGCGTAGTGCCTATCACCACGACTTCTCCCACTGCGCGTCGCGGAAGGTCGCGAACGTGAATTTCCGGCCCGCCCGTCCGCGTGAATCGCTTCGGCTCAACTGACGCTTGCCTTCTTTGTGTGTCCTCATTGCTGGATGCTTTGAACGAAATAGAATCCACCGGATCTTCCAGGGTTGCGCCATAAGTCCGCACTGCTCGCAGGTAGTCACCGACTTTCAGTCCCTGATTCGATCCCATATTCACATACAACTTCACCCCCGGCCCGAGGACCGTATCGAAATCCTTGGCCATAACAATGCGTCCCGAAGGCTTGCCTGTAGCTGGCAAGTAACGGTCAAAGCGCACAGGAGGATGAAAAGCAACCTTGGCCTTATCTACGAATGGAACCGCGTAATCGCCCGGAACGACCGGGTCGCAGCTGAACTCTACCTTAGCGACAGCCGCCTTACTTCGGGTATCGATGATCCGAACGCGCGCCAACTCGGAGTAAGGCTGGCCCAGCGCCTTGAGCATCGCATATTGTCCATGGAACATTTCGTAGCGGTTAGGATCTCTTAATTCTCGCACGATGCTGTACTGCTGACCGGTCTGGTAGCCGCCGCCCGCAAGGTAAATCATGTCGCCATTGACGAACTTCGTTTGCGCGGGTGTGGCAAGACCACCGGCTACAAAATTTGCGCTAGGCAATGGCTTGGATATAAATCCGGCGCAATAGAGATCTGCGTCCGAAGGAGCTTGAACCCTCTCAAATGGGAAGCTGCCATTGGTCAACTCGGTCCCCTGAGGGGCGGTAATATTCACATCGTTTGCCGCTGGCGGCATGCTGGAGTCTTGCGCGAACGACGCCGCAGACAGAGCTAATATCGCTAGAAATCCTATTTTCTTCACATTACCTCCCGAACTCGGAGCCTCGCTGGTGCGCTCGTTGCCCCAAAAGGCAGCAAACAAAAGGCTTCCACACCGGACAGTAACAAGAGGGTCATGGGCGGTCAAGGTTACGCAGGTGTTATGCGATGAACATAAAAAGTTTCCCCGCCTGATGATTTCGCAATCCACTGTTGCATCTGCGTTTACACGCCTGTAATATCGCGCCGACTCCCCTTCACGATGACTGCGAGCGCTAACAACCACATTTCGAGGCTGCTACGCACGCGCTTGCCGCGGGTCTGTGTGGCGGTGACGGGTTCCGATGCCGACGAATTAATCCAGAAGGCAGAAGTATTAATACGGGATAACCCTTTTATTGAGTTCAGGTTAGACTATCTAGCCAAGCCTTTGTCGGCGATGTCACACATTAAGACCTTCACGGGATACCATCCTCATGTGATCGCAATCGGGACCTGCCGCAGGACGGCGAGTGGAGGTAAATTCAAGGGGTCAATCGCCTCTCAGTTGGAGATATTAGAGAAGGCTTCGGCTTCCGGTTGCCAGTTGCTCGACGTGGAAATCGAGACGGCGAGCCACAGCAAGCCTGCCCAACTGCAACGCCTGCGATCTAAAGCCGCTCTAACTCTGTCGCACCACGACTTTCGAGCTACGCGAAACCTGGACCAGACGCTTGAAAAGATGGTGCAGTTTCCTGCCGACATCTACAAAGTGGTGTCCACCGCTACCAATCTCCACGACAACGTGACCATGATGAAGTTTCTGGAGAAGAATAGCGACAAGCTGATGCTGGTCGGCATGTGCATGGGCGAACAGGGCGTCCCGAGCCGCGTTTTGGGAGTCCGCGCAGGCAGCGTTTTCACTTTCGCGGCACTAAATCCGGACGAAAAGACCGCCCCTGGGCAGACGACGGCTGAAGAGTTACGCAACACTTACCGGATCGAGCAGATTGACCCCGCAACCCGCGTGTATGGAGTTGCCGGAGATCCGGTGGCGCATTCATTATCTCCAGCCATCATGAATGCAGCCCTGCGGCGCGAGAACGTGAATGGCGTTTACGTCGCCCTGCACGCTAAGACTTTGAAAGACCTGATGGCATGCGTGAAAGACATTCCGATTCACGGACTCTCCGTCACCATGCCCTACAAGCAAGCCATCATCTCGCATCTCGACAACACGGATTCGCATACCACAAAAATCGGCGCCTGCAACACCGTGGTAAGAGCGCAAGACGGCAAGCTTTATGGATTCAACACCGATGCCGCCGGGGTCGTCCGTCCATTGGAGCAGCGCATTACGATTGAAGGCGCAAAGATCTTGATTTTAGGCGCTGGCGGTGCAGCCAGGGCTGCGGTTTTCGGCCTCAAGGAGCGCGGGGCCGAGGTTTACATTTTGAATCGGCACGCTGAAAAGGGGAAAAAGCTGGCCCGGCAAGCTCGCGCCCGTTCAGCGAAGCGCAGCGATCTGAAGAAGCTGGCTTTCGATGTGATCATCAATGCCACTCCCGTCGGCATGGGCAACACCCGCGAATCGCCGCTCAATGCCGACGAAATTAAGGCCCGCTACGTTTTTGATATGGTTTACGATCCGGTCGAGACTCGGTTAATGAAGCTGGCCAAAGAGCGCGGAGCGGAAGTCATTCCCGGCATCGAGATGTTTGTGCATCAGGCAGCTCGCCAGTTCGAAATCTGGACAGGCAAACCCGCTCCATGGGATGAAATGTTGCGGGTGGCCACTACAGCGCTACAGGAGCGCGCAAAAACCAGAGCTCCGGAAAAGGCCGAAAGGCTCACCTCTGTCCACCACAGGTAAAAATTGCTGGTCTGGCTCGATTTTTCGCTCTTAATTCTTGCCTTAGATGCAACGAAATTGTTGCAAAATTTACCCTTCAGTAATAGTATGTACATAGAACGTTGTAGTTAAACGTTTCACCTTAGCAGCACCGCCCTTTCTTCCTAGGTTCAAAATGTAACCAGTTGTTCACGGACGTTCGGGGTGCGCCTCCAGCCCTCGGACCAAGTTCGGAGAGACCCTATGTCTTGGTATGCGTACTGCCTCACGGAACAACAAGCCCTTAGTGCTAACGGAACACGCTCCAGACGTCCTTTTCTTATGGAAGGCGTTCAGGGAGTCAACGGTGCCCCGGTGCTCAGCTACCCCAGCGGCGACTTCGCGGTGATTGTCAGCGAATACGATCGCGCGGCTGGCGACGGCAAGATGGAAGAAAAGACCGTCCTCGAACATGCACACGTGGTGAGCGTTTGCTTCCGCAGCGGCACAGTGCTTCCATTCCGTTTTGGGACGATTTTCGATACAGACGAGGCATTGCGACAGGCCGTCCGAACCAATCGACGCGCATTTGGAGTAAGCGTTGCCCGCTTGCGCGGCAAGTCCGAAATGCATTTGAAGGTTCTTGTGAAGGACGGCAGCCTGCGAGAGTCAATGCCAGACGTTCCGCTTCCGGATACCGTTGGCGGCGACTATCTGATGAAATTGAAAGAGAAAGCCTCAAAAGATCGCGAACGCCAGACCAAAGCTCGCGCTTTATCAGTCCAGGTTCACAAGCTCTTCAACCCTCTGGAAGAAGAGATCAGCTGCAAGCGTATGAACACCAGCGGAATGCTGATTGATATCGCTCATTTGATTGATTCGAAGTCGGTGGAGAAGTATCAGAACCGCTACAGCAGCGCCGCCAAACAGTTAAAGAACTGCGAATTGGTGATCAGCGGGCCGTGGCCGCCTTACCATTTCTTGCCCGGCAAACTGCGGACCGTGGCCGGCAACTCCTAGCCAGAAGCCTCAGCGCTTGAATTTGCGCTTAAGAACCTGCATTCAGGAAATGTGCAGGTTTCTGCATTATTCCCTTTCGACCGCCGATCGTCTCAATTAGCATCGCGTTGAAATTAGTCGTAATTCCAGCGGCAGCAACTACTTGCAGTTAGTTCTCTGACAGCTTCGATCCGACGAAGTTGTGGCGTAATGCGTGCTTCTTATCATTCCACAAAAGAGGCCGCAATGATCCTCACTCTTCGCCGCTCTCGACATCCATCCACTCAGCCGCACCGGCTCGCGGTGCTGCTGTCCAGCTACTTTCTTTGATCCTCTGCTTTACGCAGCTTCTTTTTGGGAACGCAGCCTCAGCAATGAGGCTGTTTTTCTTTTAAGGATGACAACTGACGTCCAGGCCGAGTCATCCTGAGCAAGGACAATCATTCGCTTGCGAATGACTCCTGCGTTCGAAGGACCCCTATTGCTCCGTCACGCTACTGGGTATAGGGATGCTTCGACTCCTTCGCCGTTCACCACGTGTACGGCTCTCTCGCTCAGCATGACAAGTTTGTTACAGGTGAGTTATCCATTCCCAGAGTTGGGAGAACAAATCGCATATCGGGTATATTCATGAATCGCGATCAACATACGCCCATGCCTAAAGCACACGCTCTGTTCGTAAGCCTGCTCCTGCTATCCACGGTGGTAAACTC
>JBEEGK010000463.1:0-5571 GCA_041166845.1 Acidobacteriaceae bacterium | reverse complement strand
GAGCCCAACACCAAAGACCTCGCTACCAACCTTGCAGCGTGTGTAGTTGACAACCCAGAATTGGCGGAGGAAGTATTTTCTTTGTTACAACCCCAAAGCGACGCAGCCCGAGGATCAAGTGAGGCAGAGTTCGATGCTGCTGTTATCGAGTGCTTACTCGCGCGTTTGCACGCAAAGAGTTCGAGTCGGGTCGTTGTAAAAAACCTCACTGAGTCAGTTAATACAATCTTGAAGGCTCGCGGCGAAATTTTTGAGTACAGCCCGGAGGACGTCGGCCGCCGGCTCGTAGTGGCCGTCCAGAGACCAGAAGGGCCTTTGATGCTTTGTGCTGCACGATAATCATCGACGTCTTATCCATAAAAAATGCAATCTGCCTAGAGGATTCGACTATAAGGAACGCGCGCCCCCTGCTGTATCGGATCGCACGAGAATTATTTTGCAAGGAAAATGTCGCCTTTTTTCCAGACGTTGGCTTGAATTATGAGTTGGAACTGCCTGGGCGCAAGCCACAAATAAGAAGGTTTTGCGGCTAGCGAAAAAGAAGGCCGTCGGGGTGACGGCCTTTAGTGAGAATTACTACTACTCTATCGTTGCTATGCCGCGCGACCTATACTGCTGACGTTACGATCACGGGTACTGCTGTACTCGTTTTCCCGGCGACGTCCCCGGAGTCCACCGAGACCTGCCAAGCCGAGCAATTCTCGGATTTGGCGGGGCTCCTCATTAATTCCAAGCGCAGGTCTCCCGTTGAAGTCGTTGGAGACGGGGACCAGCAAGAAGATTGGCCCCGCACAGGAGACGAGCGCTCTACCAAATAAGTTTCAGGGCAAACTGAATCTGACGAGAAATTGTTTGCGTGGAGGTGATGAGACCGGCACTTGAGATGGGGTTCCCGCTCTGATCGAAGACCGTCGCATGGTCAGTAGGCGAGGCGAAGTTAGCATGGTTGAGAATGTTGAAGAATTCCGCACGGAACTGTGCGTTGAAAGTTTCCGAGATGCGCCGAATGCGATTGTTCTTGAACACGGAAACGTCCAGCTTGGACATGCCAGGACCAATTAGGGTATTGCGGCCTAAATTTCCCCATCTGTTCACACCGGGGAAAGCCAAACACTCCGTCTTTATGTAGTGGTTGGGGTTACCCGGATTGGTAAGCGTATTGCAGCTCGGTCCAGCCAGGCGGTTCGGGCGTTCACTGGTCTCATCCAATTTCATGCCGGCAGGATCTCCGCCCAGGATTGGCGTGAAAGGCTGACCGGAACTTGCTTTGTAGATGCCCCCCAATTGCCAACCGCTGGCAGCCCAGCCCAAGGATCGAGGACTTAGGGCCGGGTTAGGGAGTTCCCATGTGAAGCTCAACACGAAAGTTTGTGCAACGTCAAAGTCGGAGAGCCCGCGCGTATTGCGCTGATCAAAGAAAAGCTGATTGAACAGACCATTGGGAAAAGCGTCGTCGGCTGCGGTTGCCGATAGCGTGTCAATACTCTTGCCCAGAGTGTAAGCAGCGTGCACTTCGACTCCACGGCTGACACGCTTGGTCATATCGGCCTGCAGGGCATGATAAAAGGAATTGGCTTGCCAGAGAGTCGAGTTGATACGGCCAAAATTCGGATTCAGCGTACTGCTGGTCGCCGTCGGTGGAAACACGTAGCCTGTCGGAGTCAGAGTGGGGAGGACCATATCGATGTTGTCGACGCGATAGGGAAGGTGAACTCCACGGGAGCCGACATAGCCGATGGTGAGCGAAAGGGTTGAGGTCAGCTCCCTGGCGATCCCCAGATTCCACTGCATCACGTAGTTACGTTTGGGATGAAATTCAACGTAGGTGCCCAGCCCGAAATTCGATTGACTACCGAATTGTTGAAAAGCGCCGGTGGGAAACATACCGGGCTGCAGACTATTCGCAAAGATGGACCGCACGAATGGCACGGCAAGTTGAAATGAAGATTGAAATTCGTAAGGCAGCGGCAGCACATCGAAAATGCCGAAACCGCCGCGCACCAAAGTCTTTCCCCCATGCGGATTCCAGGCAAAACCAACCCGCGGCTCGAAATTCCGTAAAGTAGGATTCACGAAAAACGGCGCACCTACGTGTGGCACCGCATCGGTGAGTTTCCGCAGGTTGGAGATGCGATTCTGCGACTCGGTCGGAACCGTGGCCATTTCATAGCGCAAGCCGAGATTTACGGTGAGATCTTTTTTCAGCCGAACATCATCCTGCACATAGGCGCCGAACAAAGTCTGGCGCAATCCGACATCCGGCACACTGAGATCGCCGGATCCCTGGAACACGAGGGGCCGGTTGGTCAGAAAATTAAGCAACGAATCGAAGCGAAAACGCCCGTTCACGGCGGGAAGGGATAACTGGTTGTCTTGCATGCGTTCAACAAGGACACCGAACTTCATGCTGTGGATACCATGGGTGAAAAATACATCGTCACCCCCCTGAAAGGAATTCCAGGCCAGAGACTTTTCGGAGAGGAGAACTCCTCCTTTGGTTGGCGCGCCGGAGAAGTTGGTTACGCCCGGCACCGCACGTACTTCACCGGCTAAACCTCCGGGCACAAATGCGAAAGAGGGATCAAGCATGTTGGCGTTTAAGATCTTTGTCAAGCCTCCGGTAATGCCCACGGCGCGACTGAAGCCAAAGCGAGTGGCGTTTAAAACGGTCGCACTGAAGATGTGCTGTGCGTGGATGGTGACTACCTGGCGCCGCGAAACAGTGTTGGAAAGCAGCTCGTTGAAATTGTCGGGCTGAACCGTCTTGGAGTCATCGCGCATGTAAGTGACCGCCAGCGCGTCTTTGTCCGACAACCTGCGATCAACTTTGATTGTGAAATAGTTTTCGTTTGTTATTTCCTGACCGGCGAATGAAAAAATTCCGGTATCGCCGTCGCCCAGAAGCGGACCATTCGGCAGCGGATAAAACGCATTAATAAAGCGAAGTACATTGGGATCGACGGTGACGCTTCCAGTGGAGAGCTTTCCAGCGCGCGCGGCTGCCGAGGGGACGGTGTCTACCGTGGTCACACCGAGTGACTGGCGCAGACCCTCGTAGTCTCCAAAGATGAACGTGCGGTCCTTCTGGAGCGGCCCACCTGCTGAGCCGCCAAACTGATTCCGCTTGAAGGGTGGAATTTTTCCGTCAAAAAAGTTTCGTGCGTCCAGTGCGCTGTTGCGAAAGAACTCGTAGACATCACCGTGGAACTCTTTGGTTCCGGAACGAGTGACGGCATTGATGACGCCGCCTGAGGTTCGTCCATACTCCGCGGGATAATTGCTGCCCAGAACAGAGACTTGCTCAACTGCGTCGATTCCGAGATTGTCACCAAGGACGCTGCCGGGAGCACCGTTGGAATAATCGTTGATGCTGATTCCGTCCAGGCGATAGCTATTCTGGTCGGGCCGGGCACCGGAGATGCTTATTGGCGCTCCAAAGCCGCGTTCGGTATTTCCACCGCCGCTGGCGCTTCCGGTTTGAACGCCGGTGACGCCCGCTTGCAAAGTCGCAAGCTGGGTCCAATCGCGTCCATTGAGCGGCGTATTCTGCACGACGGAATTGTCGGTGTTACTGGACGTTTGAATTGAGGGTTCGCCCGGCACAGTAGCGCGTAGAACCAAGTCGGAACTTCCAGGGCGCATTGGAATGTCGAGGACCCGCTGACTTCCAACGGTTACGGTAACGGCGGTCCAGAGTTGGGTAACAAATCCCGGGGCGGAAACCGTCATTTCATACTTGCCAGCAGGTAGCGCAGGCAGGCTGTAAGATCCCGACGTGTCGGTGAGCGCGGTCCTGACCTGGCCGGTGGTTACATCTTTTATAGAGATCCGAACTCCCGGCATTGGGGAGCCGGAGTCTCCTCTGGCGGTTCCAGTTATGCTGCCTCCGGCGACTTGCGCTTGAGTAGCCGCCGGTACTGCGAACACAAAGACTGCACAGATCGAAGCGAGAATGGCCGCCATGTGGAAGCAGTCGAATCGCTGGAACCGTTTATAGGAACGTTGACTTTCTGTCAGTTTCAAGATGTCCTCTGTCGGATGCAATGTTCGCTCAGTTAAAGGGGTAAATGGGTCCGCGGCCCGCCATGCTTTTGGAAGATGTCCGCTTTGAATCCCCATACTGCCCTTAGGCGGCCCGGACCGATTTCGTTCAATCCTGTGGTGCATATACCAGAATCGCTGCCTCTTCCTTGTCGTTCGATGGAGCAGCGACATAGTAGCGATTTAGCTCTGGCGACTAGAACGACGTGCCGGCCCCTCCGCGCGTAGGAATCTTGCCGATGGTCTCGTAGTGGTCAGCATCTCTTTGCTGATACACAAAGGTAAAACCAACCGGCAAGTCTCGGCCGCCTGAAACGTACACCCTCTTACGCACCGCATCAAAGTAAACGCCATCCATACCTTCTGGCGTCGGCAGATGAGCGACCTCTTTGCCCGACTTCGAGTCCATGGCAATCATTTCAGGCGGGGTATGGGTTCCGACAAGGGGATCGTATGTGCCATAAGAACTTCGACGCAATCCACTCCGACGAATGAAGTTTCTATATCACGCGTTTCTTTTCAGATTACGGGATGATCACTGGCTAAGAAGTCAGTTCTGTACCTAAAGGAATACATCCTGGATTTCACAGCTTGATTGACGGCCGGAACGGCTGGCAATGCAACTATCTCGCTCCGCCACACACTGCTGACAGTTAACTATATCCATAAAGTCAATTTATACCGCTAGTTTTACATTTTTTATAAATCTATTTTTTGCTTGACTGTAAACTGTTAACACTTGTATGCTCCGCCTGCCTACGTGGGGACATTGCCCACACTCGCTCAGTGGAGGTAGTCAATGATCATTGGTCGCGGTCTCCCAATATGTATGATGTTGGTGCTCGCTGTGCTCGTATCCACTCCAGTCTATGCACAAGTATCCGGAGCCACCCTTGCTGGCACGGTGACGGACGCATCCGGCGCGGTGGTAACGAATGCGAAAGTTTCCATCAAAAACACAGCGACTGACGTCGCGCGAGACGTCACCACTGACTCGTCCGGTCTGTACAGCGCACCGAACTTGCTGCCAGGAATTTATGAAATCACAGCCTCAGCTCCAGGATTTTCAACCTCCGTGCAAACGGGCCTTACGTTAACGGTGGGAGCTACGCAAGCCCTGAATATTTCCTTGAAGATTGGTGGAAAGACTGAACGCGTTGATGTCAGTGCTATTACGCCAGACGTCCAGCTCACTACATCAGTAATGAGCGCCGAGGTCGATTCCACAACCGTGCGCGAGCTACCTCTGAATGGCCGCGACTGGACGCAACTGGCTACGCTCCAGCCCGGGGTCACCTCTGTCCGAGTTGAGGCTGGACCCGGCAATCGGGGTAATCGAGGCTACGGAACTCTGTTGTCGGTTTCCGGCCACCAACCGTACGAGAATAATTACCGGGTTAACGGAATTAGCATCAACGACTATTCCAATGGCTCTCCCGGCAGTACGCTGGGCGTCAATCTGGGGGTGGACGCCATTCAGGAATTTTCCGTGCTGCTCGGTAACTATCCAGCAGAGTATGGCCGGGCCTC
>JBEEGK010000462.1:0-8404 GCA_041166845.1 Acidobacteriaceae bacterium | reverse complement strand
TCACAATGCTCGCGTTTACACCGTCAACTCGCAGCACCCGTGGGCGCAGGCAATAGCAATAAAAGCGGACAAGATTCAGTGGGTAGGCAACGACAAAGACACCACGCCCTACATCGGTCCATCAACCACTGTAGTTGATGCTCGTGGCCGATTCATATTGCCCGGTTTTATTGATAGCCATTTCCATGTGCTCTTAGGCGGCAACCCTGATGTCCTGCGAATTGAGAACGGCAACTCGCTGGAAGAAATTCGGCGGCAGGTACGCGAGTTCGCGAACAAACGTCCTGACCTGAAGTGGATTGAGGTGGAGGGATGGAATTATTCTGCGTTTCCGAATGGCACATTGCCCACTGCCAAAGACATAGAGGGAGTCACGGGAGGACGCCCGGCATTCCTGGTCGCGTATGACTATCACACTATCTGGATGAACCCAGAGGCGCTACGGGCTTTCGGCATCACGCGAGACACGAATAAAGTCATCTTCGCCGAAAAAGTAGAAAAAGATCCAAAGACTGGTGAACCCACCGGAATTTTAACCGGCTTCGGAAGTACCGGCCTCGCCGAAGATTCGGAAGCGCAACTACGCAAGCTGCTGCCATCGCACGCGTCCGAAGCGATTGCACGAGATGTCGAAAACAATATAGCTGCAGCAGTGCGAGCCGGGATCACGACGGTTGTGGATCCGCAATCGTATTTAGAAGATCTCCCTCTCTATGCGCATTTGCGAGATGAAGGCAAGCTGCCGGCCCGGTTACAGGTGGCGCTTTTTCATCGCCGCGGAACCACCGAAGAAATGCTAAAGCAGTTCGACCAGGCGCGGCATCACTATGATGACGACCGGATGCGGGTATCGGCGGTGAAATTGTATATAGACGACGTGATCGAGCCCCACACGGCGGCGCTGCTCGAGCCTTATGCAGATCGTCCTGACACTCGCGGGGAATTGGATTATCCGCCCGATGCATTCAAAGAGGTAGTCGCGCGCCTGGATCGCATGAAGTTTCAAATCTTCATTCATTCCATAGGAGATCGTGGTATTCGCACCGCGCTGGATGCGATTGAATACGCGGAAAAACAGAATGGACCACGCGACCGCCGGGATGAGTTGATCCACATCGAATGTCTTAATAAAAATGACATCCCGCGCTTCAAGCAGCTTGCCGTGATTGCCTGCATGCAGCCGCGCCACTCCGCTCCGGATATCACGGGTCAGTGGGCAAAGGCTGTCGGCACCGCGCGATGGAAATATGCCTGGGCATTTCGCAGCTTGCGAGATTCCGGCGCAACGCTGGCATTTGCGTCCGACTGGAACGTCGCCGAAATGGAGCCAGTGATCGGCATTTACACTGCTCTGACTCGCCAGGGACTTGATGGCAAGCCCGCAGGCGGGTGGGTTCCCGAGCAGACGATCGATCTTGCAACCGCCATTCGCGCTTACACCATCAACGGAGCCTATGCCAACTTCATCGAGCAGAATCGAGGGTCTGTCACTCCGGGAAAATACGCTGACCTGGTGATGTTGTCAGACGACCTTTTCAAAATTCCCGCACAGCAAATCAAAGACGTGAAGGTCATTTGGACGATGGTGGGCGGGAAGATGGTATGGGGGGCAAATTAGAAATTGCGTTCTGCAGGGATGCGCTGGACACTAGAGAGACGTTAAGCGCTGGTCATCGGCTGCCTCAGCGGGAGGGAGTGTCACTCTTTCCTCTCGCGATCCGGCATGGGAGGGTTTCTCGTTGAGAATTTCGATACTTCATCTTCTTCCTGTTCTTTTATTTCAGCCAGCTTTGGGACAAGCTCCTCCGTCCCACAAGACCTCGCCGGTAAAGAACGTCATCCTCCTAATTGGGGATGGCATGGGAGATTCGGAGATTACGATTGCGCGCAATTATCAGTATGGCGCCGCTGGGAGATTAGAAATGGATGCTCTTCCATTTACGGGGACGGCGACCACTTACTCTCTGATTGAAACTGATCCAGCGAAAATTAATTATGTGACGGATTCAGCGGCTGGTGGAACGGCATGGGCGACAGGTGTCAAGACGAGTAATGGAAGAATTTCTACAGAGGTCGGAACCAATAAACCGCTTCCCACGATTCTAGAAGTTGCCAGGCAGTTAGGGCTTCGCACGGGCAACATTACTACCGCCGAAATTACCGACGCCACACCGGCCGTCCTCGCATCGCATGTCAGCTCTCGTTCGTGCCAGGACCCTGCGGACATGAAGAGTTGTGCTGCGGAAAGAAAGTCCCAGGGTGGGCCTGGTTCTATTGCCGAGCAACTCGTTGATCATCACGTGGATGTTCTGATGGGCGGAGGCCGCCAGCGCTTCGAACCGAAAATCGAAGGCGGAAAATACGATGGCAAAACTGTTCTCGAAGCAGCGGAAGCGGAAGGCTATCGAATCATCGAGACGGCTTCCGAACTGAGCTCGCTGCCTCCGGGCTCCAAAGTTTTAGGCTTGTTTAACTCGGGGAATATGAGTTTGGAATGGAAGGGAGATCCTGCGATAGCGTTCCCGGGAAGCGGACCACAAAAGTGTCAGGAGTTTCAACGTCCGTCGAAAGAACCAGGATTACCCGAAATGACCCTTGGCGCACTCAAGCTCTTGACTGCTGGGCAATCCGCGCCCGGCTTCTTTCTCCAAATTGAAGGCGCCCAGATTGATAAAGCCGACCACGCGGCTCATCCCTGTGAGCAGATCGGCGAGACCATCGCGTTCGACAATGCTGTCAAGCTGGCGTTAGATTTCGCTCACGCGCATCCGGATACGTTGGTGATTGTTACGGCAGACCATGGTCATACCAGCCAGATCGTGCCGGCTGTTACAGGAAATGAAAACGATCACCCTGCCGGAATGATGAGCACTTTAACCACTGCTGACAAGTCGCCGATGACGATCGCATATTCCACAAACGCGGTGTGCTGCTCGACCGGACATTCCATGGAGCATACAGGTGTGCAAGTTCGAGTGGCGGCTTTCGGTCCCGGCGGACAAGAAGTTTCCGGCACCCACGATATGACGGATGTTTATCACTTGATCGCCAGAGCCATCGGATCGAAATAACTCGGTTTCAAGCAATACCGCATAGACGCGATACGAGGCGTGGCAGTAACATTTCTCTCCCATGGTTGAAGAGAGAGTGCGGAACAACTTTGGCAGCTATTTAAGGAATGCCGAAGTGATGATTTATTCCATCCTCGCGATATTACTTTTCGTCGCGGCGCTCGCAGTGATTGCGAGCACGGGCAAATTGCTGTTCGACGGCGTGCGCCATTGGACTATCGCGATTGAAACATTCCGAGTCTTGGACCAACTTCTCGTCGTGCTGATGCTCGTGGAGATTCTGCACACCGTGCGCATCTCAATTCGATCGCACGTCCTGGTCACAGAACCGTTCCTGGTCGTCGGTTTAATTGCCTCAATCCGGCGAATTCTGGTGATAACGCTGGAAGCGGCCAGCTTTACCAAGCCAGAGAAATGGTCTTCCGAAAGCGCCGGTCTCTTTCATGCTTCCATGACAGAGCTGGGCTTGCTTGGGCTGTTGGTGCTGGTTCTGGTTTTTTCCATTACTCTATTGCGTCGCTACGCGCCGCAACCCAAAGCCCTTCTTGAGGAGCAGTAGACCGCGAGCTCGAGCGCGCCAGCTTTCTCTCAATTAAAAAACTCTGGCAAAGTCTTTCCAGGTAGCAGGGTAATCTGAGATGCTCCTGTAACAACCGCCAACACGTTATGCTACGCACTCTCTTTGATGACGAGTCTCCCGACATTCGCACGCGGGTAATAAGCATTTATGGCCTGCTGTTTGGATTAAATGTCGCTGCCTGGACTTGGGCAACGATCGCTTTTCATAATTACCCTGTCTTGATGGGTACGGCCCTGCTCGCCTACGGATTTGGCTTAAGGCATGCCGTGGATGCCGACCATATCGCTGCAATAGACAACGTAACCCGCAAGCTAATGCAGGAAGGCAAACGTCCAGTCGCGGTGGGCCTAATGTTTTCATTGGGACATTCCACGATTGTGTTGTTGGGCTCCGCAGCAATCGCCGTCGCGGCGCTCACCCTACAACATCGCATGGAGGCTGCCCGGCACATAGGCGGCATCGTTGGCACCTCAGTCTCAGTGTTGTTTTTGTTGAGCATCGCGCTGGTAAATTTGTTAGTGCTGCGCTCGGTTTATCGCGCCTTCGTTCGAGTTCGTCGGGGAGAAAAGTACGTTGAAGAAGATTTTGACATGCTTTTGGGTAGCCGCGGATTTCTATCGCGTCTCTTTCGTCCGATGTTCAAAATCATCCGGCGCAGCTGGCACATGTATCCGCTTGGGTTTTTGTTTGGTCTGGGGTTCGACACGGCCACCGAAGTCGGGCTTCTAGGTATATCGGCAGTTGAGGCGTCCAAGGGTCTGCCAATTTGGTCGGTTCTCGTGTTCCCCACTCTTTTTGCGGCTGGCATGTCGCTTGTGGACACAACCGACAATATCCTTATGCTGGGCGCTTATGGCTGGGCATTTGTTAAACCCATCCGCAAGATTTATTACAACATGACGATCACTGCCGTGTCGGTCGTCGTGGCATTGGTTGTCGGCGGGATTGAAGCGCTCGGACTCGTAGGCGCACAGCTGAACTTGCGGGGAGCGTTCTGGGATTTGGTGGCCAAACTCAATAACAATTTCGGCACCTTGGGCTATCTCGTCGTGGGACTCTTTGCCATGAGCTGGGTTGTCTCGATTGCGATTTACCGATGGCGACGGTTTGACGATCTGCACATCGGCGAGGGGTTTTCTCAGAGGTAAAGTGCAGCTGAGGAACTGAGAAGGGTTTGGGGTCGTTTCTTTTCTTTTTCGTTTCGCAATATCTCGTTCGCGATCACCGCCTGCCCAAGAGAAATTCCACCATCATTTGCAGGCACTGAAGCGTGAAGGTAGACCTCGAATTTACGCTGCCGCAAACCCTCGACAGTGCGTTGCAGTAGATAAACGTTCTGGAACGTTCCGCCGCTTAAGCACACCCGGTTCAGCTTCTCGGCATCTCGAATCCGACGGCATACGTCGGCAATCGCGATGGCGATCGTGTTATGAAAACGAGCAGCAATTTGTCCGACTGATTCATGGCGGGCGAGGTCACGCACGATTTCCTCGATCATCGATCGAAAGTCCACTTGAGCGGGCAAGCCGTCCGGGATATCGAAGCCATAGTGCCCTTCGATGCCGGGCGCCGCAATCATCTCGAGCTCGATCGCCGCCTGACCTTCGAAATTGACGACTTGGCGCAATCCGAGCAACGATGCCACGGCGTCAAACAGGCGCCCGCACGACGAAGTCTGAACTGTCTGGATATTCCGGGCAAGCATCGCCTCGACGATCTCGCGCTGCTTTTCAGGGGCTGCTTGCCACAGATGCGGCAGTTCCGGAACAGCGTCGCCGAATGTATCGCGCATGTAGCTCAGTGCCATGCGCCAAGGCTGACGCACGGCAGCATCTCCGCCGGGCAGAGAAACGTAGCGCAGATGGGCCCAGCGATCGAATCCAGAGTAATCGGCGACTAGGAACTCACCGCCCCATATCTGTCCGTCTATCCCGTAGCCTGTACCATCGAATGCGACTCCAATCACTTTGCCGCGCAAGTGGTTCTCAGCCATGCAACTGGCAATGTGAGCATGGTGGTGTTGAACCGGAATCTTACGATCCATCGGCAACTGCAAAGCAAATCTCGAAGTCAGGTAGTTGGGATGCAAGTCGTACGCCACAGCAGTGGGTTCTACGCGGAAAAGCTGTTTAAGGTTCGCTAACGTTTCCTTGAAAAAGACCAGGGTTTCGTAGTTCTGCAAATCTCCAATGTGTTGACTGAGGATTGCGTAGTGGTCCTTGGTCAGGCAGAAGGTGTTTTTTAATTCCGCGCCACAAGCCAGAATTTCTGCGCAAGGCATACCGAGATCAATCGGATTGGGCACGAACCCGCGCGAACGTCGCAGGAGGCGCTCTTGTTTCTCAAAGGCGCGCACGACTGAATCATCCACGCGCATGGAAATCCCGCGATTGTGTAATAGAAACCAATCCGCCACCGGAGCGAGGCGGGTAAGTGCTTCTTCATTTGCCGTCACGATCGGCTCTTCGCTGATGTTGCCGCTGGTCATGACCAAAGCTAAAAACTCCGAAGCTTTCCCTGGAGAATCGCTGAAGAGGAGGTAGTGCAGCGGTGTGTAAGGCAGCATCACTCCCAAAGTATTGTTCCCCGGAGCCACCGCAGGAGAGAAGTTTGCCTCAGAGCGTCGCGGCAAAATTACGATTGGCCGCCGGGGGCTTAAGAGAGCCTGGCGATCATCGTCGCTAACAAGACAGAACCGCTCAACAGACTCGATGTCACGCGACATCAGTGCAAAAGGCTTGTCGCTGCGCTTCTTGCGCAGGCGCAGATTTCGTACCGCAGAATCGTTCCGCGCATCGCACGCCAGCAGAAACCCACCGAGTCCTTTCACCGCGAGAATGTTGCCTTCCCGAAGAAGCTGGCGAGCGTTGTGCACGATAGAGGTGGACGACTCAAATACTTTCGGTTGCTCAGGAGGAGAAAGAAAACAATCGCTCTGGATGAGTGACAGGGTCGGGCCGCACTGAGAACAGGCGTTAGGCTGCGCGTGAAAACGCCGGTTGCCAGGATCCTCATATTCGCCCCTACAAAGAGCACACATCTGAAACGGCGACATTGTGGTCGCTTGCCTGTCATAGGGTAGATCCTGAATAATGGTGTAACGTGGGCCGCAATTGGTGCAGTTGGTGAAAGGATATCCAAAGCGGCGATTTTCAGCGTCCCCGGCGTCTTCCCAACACTCTGCGCAAGTCCCGACATCTGAGGGGACGAGGCCGAATTGTCCCTCCTCAGCGACGCTTTCGCGAATCGAGAAGCTGGTGTATCCGTATGGGTCTAGGTCCGACCTTCTAATTTTTTCAATCCGTGCTAGAGGCGGCGGGAAGCTGCGGAGTTGGCCAAAAAAACCTTCAATCGCGGCTGCGCTCCCCTCAATCTCTATCTCAACGCCGGATGATGAATTCAGCACGTAGCCATTCAACGCGAACTTGCGGGCTAGGTTGTAGACAAATGGACGGAACCCTACACCCTGAACAACGCCCTGAACATGCAGTCGTTTGCGAACGACTTTCGGCTGTGTCTCAACGACCATCAGCGTCAACATATCCCAAATCAGATGATAAGTTTGATTTTTGGTCTAAGGAGCTGGCAATGCGCGTCTAATGTTTTGGTGAAGAACGCCCTCTGCCGGATATAGAATGATCGCGAGATCGCTGCCCAACACTCCATGCAGCATTGAAAATGGGAGCCTGAAATGTGCCTCGCGATACCTGGTAAGGTCCTGGAAACCTTCGAGCAGCGTGATATGCAGATGGCACGGGTACAGTTTGGTGGCATTGTGCGGGAAGTTTGCCTGGATTATGTCCCGGATACGCAGATCGGTGAATATGTACTAGTCCACGTCGGCTTCGCGATCAGCAAGGTGGATGAAGCGGAGGCAGAGCGCACATACCAGATTCTTATGGACATGGATCAGTTGACCGAACTGGATGCGCCCGTTGTCGAGGAAATAGGAGCGACAGAGAAAAAGCAATAATCCCCGGGAGACAGGCCATGAAGTATCTGGACGAATATCGGGACGCCGGTGTAGCGCGAAAAATCGTTGACGAAATTCGCCGCATTCAAACCAAGCCGTGGGTCATCATGGAAGTCTGCGGCGGCCAAACCCATTCCATAGTAAAAAACGGACTCGATTATCTCTTGCCGCAAAGTATAGAGCTCGTGCATGGACCGGGCTGTCCGGTCTGCGTAACCCCGTTAGAGATGATTGATAAAGCGCACGCGATTGCGCGTCGTCCCGAGGTGATTTTCTGCTCCTTCGGAGATATGCTGCGCGTGCCGGGATCGGACGGGGATCTCTTCACCATCAAATCGCAGGGCGGGGACGTGCGTGTCGTTTATTCGCCGCTCGATTGCCTTAAGATCGCGCGCGCAAATCCGGAGAAGCAGATCGTTTTCTTTGCCATCGGATTCGAAACCACGGCTCCCGCCAACGCAATGCTGGTTTGGAGGGCCCACAAAGAGGGCCTGAAGAACGTTTCCATTCTGGTTTCCCACGTGCTGGTGCCACCCGCGCTCGCGGCAATTCTGCAATCGCCGCAAAACCGGGTGCAGGGATTTCTCGGCCCCGGCCACGTATGCGCCATCATGGGCTACGACGAATACCTGCCGATCAGCGACCGTTTTCAGGTTCCCATTGTCATTACCGGTTTCGAGCCGCTCGACATTCTGCACGGAACCCTGATGACCGTCCAACAACTGGAATCTGGTCGCGCAGAGGTTGAGAACCAATATTCCCGGATCCTTGACCGTAAAG
>JBEEGK010000461.1:0-7286 GCA_041166845.1 Acidobacteriaceae bacterium | reverse complement strand
GAGGCTGCGATTGCGCCGCTACAGCGTCAGGTCAGCCAGAACTTTCGGGGATTCTGGAATATGGATTGCTCGCTTACATTTCTGTCTCGCGATCAACAATTGGTCCGCGGATGGTGGCAGATTGTTGTGAGCGACAATCCAGATCAGGCGGGGGCTTTGGGGTATCACGAATTGACCAGCGAAGGTGCGCCACTGGGAAAAGTATTTGCGGGTCTTGATCTCCGAAATGGGTATTCGTGGACGGCAACCTTCAGCCATGAGCTTCTGGAGATGCTGGCCGATCCGTGGCTCAACTGGTGCGCTCAGGGAACGAATGGAGAGGTGTACGCGCTGGAAGTTTGCGATGCGGTTGAGGCCGACGAACTGGGATACGAACTTGACGGAATTCTGGTTTCGGATTTCATTACGCCATCATGGTTCGAGCCAACCGAATGTGATCGAGTGGACTTCAAGCGACGAATTAAGAAACCGTTTGAGTTAGGTCCCGGAGGATATGTTTCTACCTTGAACGCAGAAAAAGGGTGGACGCAAATGGCGGCGGACAAAGACGCTGTACCGACAATTCCCGCCGGCAGCAGGCGCCATCGGCGCCAGCTGGAAAATCAGCTTGGAAAAAGAGTGAGAGATAAAGGCGCGCGGATGAGTTTGGGCCGCTGCTATTTTCTGCGCCAACGCACTCCTTCTTTGGTGTTCTCCACCAGGATGCCGGCGGCGGTGAGTTCGGCGCGGATTGAATCCGACGATTTGAAGTTGCGGTTACGACGCACCTGCTCCATTTCTGAAATTTTCTTTTCTATCTCGGCGTCGGAGAGTTGCTGGGTGCCAACCGCATCTATCAATTCCTTGCTGATGTCTTTTTCGCGGCCATTGGCCTTTGCCCATTCGAGCACGGCCTGCATCTTCGGACGGTCGTCATCCTTCAGCACCGCAAAGACTTCATCGAAATGATCAACTGCTGCCAAAAGCGGCGCGACGTTATCTTTGCGAATCTCACCGGCGTCCATGGCTGCGTTCGCTGTCCGCACCATGTCGAAGATCGCTGCTTGCGCACGTGCGGTGTTGAGGTCATCTTCGAGGCCGGCACGCAACTGCGCTGAGGTTTCGTCCGCCAAACGGGACATAGCATCATTGACGCCGTCAGCGAAGGTGGATGTCGTCAGCCGGGTCCGAAAGTTTCGCAGGCGCTCCACGGATGAGGCGGCCTGTTGCAATCCATCGAACGTGAAATTGAACTGGTTGCGGTAGGGAACGGATGCGAGCAGAAAGCGAATCGAAGACGGTCTGTGGCCTCTCAGTACCAGATCGCGCAGAGTGAAAAAGTTGCCCTGGCTCTTGGACATCTTCTCGCCTTCGACCAGCAGGAAGCGCACATGAAACCAGAAATGCGCGAACATCTTTCCGGTCAGAGACTCGGACTGCGCGATTTCATTTTCATGATGAGGGAAAATCAAGTCCTCTCCCCCCGCGTGCAAATCGAAGGTCTCTCCCAGTTCGCCCATGGACATCACCGAACACTCGATGTGCCATCCAGGGCGTCCCAGCCCAATTGAACTCTCCCACGAAGCCTCTCCTGGCTTAGGCGCCTTCCAGACTGCAAAATCGCGCGCGTTATCTTTTTCGTACTCATCCACGTCAATGCGCGTCCCGTCCTGCATGCCCTCAAAATCGCGTTTGGAAAGTTTTCCGTAAGCTGGAAATTTGGCTATCCGGAAATAATAAGAGCCGTCATCGGTGCGATAGACGAAGCCCTTTTTCTCCAGCTTGGATATAAACTCAGCCATCTCGGCAATGTGATCGGTGGCATGTACGAGAGCGGGCCGCTCGATGTTGAGCGCCGCCGAGTCTTCCAGGAACGCCTTCTCAAAGCCGAATGTATAGTCCTTTACGCTTAGGCCCTCCCGGGCTGAATTACGGATGATCTTGTCGTCCACGTCGGTGATGTTCATTACATGACGAAGCTTGTATCCACTTTGAAGCAGGAAGCGGCGCAAAACATCCACTGCCACGAAGGTACGGAAGTTTCCAATATGACCGTAGTCATAAACCGTGGGTCCGCACGCGTACATGCGGACTTCGTTGTCCTCAAGCGGTTGAAATTCCTCGATCTTGCCGGAGAGAGTGTTGTAAAGGCGCAAAGCCATAATTTAAGTATGGATACCTGGTTCGAGTCTCATGAGAGCAGAATCATTGATTTTAGGGGCAGTGATGAAAGCGGGCAAATGGGACGCGCGCCGCCATTCTGGCGCAACCTTCAAAGCACAGTGCTTGCGGGAACCTGCGATGGAGGGTTGCCATGGGCGTGAAGGCGCTTACCCACGACCCAGACGTAGTGAATCGCAGATACGATCGTGAACGAAAAGGTGGCGCGTAAAAAAGTGAGACGTGCGATCGCGATCCAGCGATCATGATGCACTAGAAAGAGCATAACGAAAAAAATAGCCGCCACTTGAGCGAAGGTATTCGCCTTCCCAAATATGCTCGGACGAAAATCGCGCAGTCCGGCGATGGCGTAGAGAACGGCACTGGCACTCAGAATTGAAATGTCGCGACTGAAGACGAGAACGGTAAACTTCCACGGAACCGCGTGCAGAATCGAGAGCACCAGAAACATAGTGCTGAGCAAAAGTTTGTCGGCAATGGGATCGAGATATTGCCCGAGGATGGTTTGCTGCTTGAGGGTGCGCGCCAGCAGGCCGTCAAGGCCATCACTCAGGCCGGCGAGAACAAACAGTACAAGTGCGGAGGAATAGTGTCCTTCGACCAGCTTGATCACAATGAAGGGCAGGAACATCATGCGCAGCAGCGTAAGTTGGTTAGGGAAAGTCAGCAGCTGGGAGAATTTCACTTCTGTGCTCCGCGCAGCTGAGTTGGGATGATCGGGCGTAAGGTTGCGGCGGGATTGCTTCCCGTGCGCTCAGTGAAACGTTCGGAGAGCGAAGGAATGGTTCCATTGGGAAGATCGAGTTCGACTCGTTCGATCCGATGCATGGGAAAGAACACCACGCTGGAAAACATTTCTCCGCTTTTCACCAGCGAAATCAAATCATCGAAAGAATGGACTTCGATTCCGCAGATGCTCAGTCCTTCAGCAGAGAGTGACAGCAGCGTACCCCAAAACTTTTCTCGCGGATTCGCCAGCGTAATCACCACCATGCTGCCGGGCTGAAATGGAGATGAATGCAGGTTGGCGGCGACACTATTTTGAGCTGCGGTTTGCACGGTAAATGATTGTCGCTAAGGGTGGTTGAGTTTGCAACTGACCGAGCCAGGTGACATCCAGGCCGTCGCAAGGCATGCAGTGCCCGAAGGTAGGTTCCCATGTGATCGGCCCGTGATTCCACAGACTTGGCGCCGAGAGCCTAACGTTGCCGGAATCGTCCGCTGCCCGTAGAATTAAACTCAGAACCGTTCACATGTAGGCCCGTAGCTCAGTTGGTTAGAGCGCCTCCCTGACACGGAGGAGGTCGATGGTTCGAGTCCATTCGGGCCTACCATTTTCAGAACCTCCCCGCATTTTTCTTGAATTCGAGAAAATCCGCAAAAATACGCGGCAGCACAACGGGTTCATGCACATCCAACAAGTAATTATCGCCGTCTCAATATGTTTTGCAGTCACGTTCGCAATTGTCTCCCAACGCGTGCCGGGGACGGGCCGCCGTATGGTTCTACTCCTAGCCGCGTCCGGATTGTTTGCCGTCGTCGGGTATGAATGGTATATGTCCGCCGTGTGGGAGAAAACAGTCAGCGCACCGATCAGATTAGATGTACTCGTCATCGATTTCCCGATTATGGGCATCTCGATCGTTGCTGGCACGCTCGCCTGGCTCTGGAAAAATGTGGAGCCCTGACGGAAACGGGCGATGGGCCCTGATTTCGATAATTGCCCGTTCGATGCCTACGGGGACTTCACATCCAAGTCGCGAAGCAGCCATGGAATGATCACTTCCTTGAAGATGCGCGGGTCCGGCCACACTTTCACCTGTCGTCCCAAATGACCGCCTTGCGGATTGATCCAGGCATCTTTCGGAACGTCACCCTTGCTTAACAAGAGGTAAAGATCTGAGATTGGAACCTGCGTATCCAAAGCTCCGCCGATTATCAACATCGGCGTCATGGGTTTTCCTAGAAGACCTTGACTGACCAGCGACATCCTGGGCAAAAATTCAGCCATCTCATCGAGCGATTTCACTCCATCAAGAATTGCCATGAGAGCGGGCACCTGATCAAACAGGTATTCCCTATTCCCGAGCAGCGAATTCATCAGAAAATCTTTTTGAAAAAAAGTGTCCGTTGGAGGCGATTGCGCGCTGGCTCCTCTGAGTCGCGCCTTTTCAACGATAGATAACTTCGTCGCCCAATATGCTCCCCAACTGACACCGTGAATCGCGAGCCGGTTCTTATCTATTTCGGGGCGGGACTGAACATAGTCAATCACCCGTGACAGCATTCGATCAGCCGTCGGGCTGGCTTTCACCGGAGCTTGGCCGGTGCCGGGTCCGTCCACTGCTATAAATCCGACGCCGAAGGGCAGAATGGCGGCGAAACTTTCTGAGAGATCTTCTTTACGGCTGTCCAATCCATTTACTGCTATGACCAGCGGCACAGGTCCGTTGGCATTTTTGGGAAGACGTAAGTAGCCGATAATTTGGGAACCCTCAAACGGAATGTGGACGACTTCGAGCGGCGGATCCCAGAATCGTGCATGAGCGAGGAAGGCTTCTATGGCCTTTTCATAGGAGCGCTGTTTTCCCGGGGAAGCGGGGATCGGCCATCGTCCAAAAGAATAGAGTCGCCATGCGCGAATGAAGTCGGCGTTCGCTTTTGTCGGATCTGATTTCTCGAGCGATTTTCCCTCCGCCATATAACGATCAGCGACGCCCATGAAAGCGGCCGCCCATTCATCTTTATCTTTTGTGTTGACTGCTTTGAAGGCCTCCCTGACGTCACCAGCGTCCAGACCGATCAACGGATACATTCCATTTTCGGCGCGATGAACGGCCTCAGCCTTGATCTCGTCAAGCGTCCTTTCCTGGCGTTGCTGTGCGGAAGAAATGTCGGAGAGGAGAAATCCTGAAACTAACGCTAACAGCAACTCACTTCGAACTCTGCCATTCATCTAGACACTCCGCGCTTTGATTAGAAAAATAGTTGCGTTCGCTTCTGTTATTAAAATAAAAGTTTCAATCCCAATTGAATGGCGCGGCTGCCGCCCGATCCAATGACTGGATTCGAAGCTGCCACGTCGGGAGTTGCGCAAGCGCAGCCAAACACTCCTGTTGAAGGATCGTTGTGCGCCCATCCGTTCTGGCCACCGAAAGGATTCGCAAAATTAGGATGGTTCAGTACGTTAAAGAATTCAGCCCGGAATTGCGCACCGAAACGTTCCCCAAATTTCCAATTCTTCGCAACTGAGAAATCCCAGTTCTTGAAACCTGTGTCGCGGAAAATATTCCGTCCCATGGTTCCGAACGTGCCAAGCGGGGGCGGAAGCATCATCGAATTCCCATTTGCATAGCAGCCAAAGATCCCGAGCGCCGCACTGGCAAGTCCTGCCGACCCTCCGTCCAGGGACATGGCTTTGGCTGTACAGGCCGCATTGCTTGTACCGGGAAAGAATGGAACACCTACTGGAGTTGATTTGAAATCGGAATTCTTGCCGTAGAAATTCCAGCGGTCCACTAATTCTCCCGTGCCGCTGACGTCGGTTCCGGCATCAATCGCTCCCCACGGTTGCGCACTGTAGAGACTGACGATGGAATTCAGCTGCCAACCTTCAAGCAATTGCGCGAAAGATTTCTTGCCGGGGATCGCGTAGGTAAGAGATATCGTGCCGCGATGCCGCATGTCGAAATCGCTGCTAGCGTACTCCCGTTGCGGATTCGTACTATCCTGCGGAAGTCCCGATCCCGCACCAAAATCCCAGTTGGCGCCAACGTTGTCGAGACTGTGCGAGTAAGTGTAACCAACGACCATGGTGAAGCCGTGATAGTTGCGTCCGGTCAAGGTCGCCTGTAACCCGTTGTAATTGGATTTGTAAATGTTTCCCATCTGGTAGATCTGCGCCAGGAAAGGAAAGCTAGCATTGAAGGGCCGCGCTGCCTGCTCGGCTCCTCCGTCAGCCGCGCCGGCGGCAATTGCGGCGGGGCTCCATCCAGCGCCTACCGTCGGCTGGTTGATATCGTGAATGCCGACCAACTTCGATCCGTGGTTTCCGACGTAAGCGACCTCCAGCGACAGATTGCTGTTGAACGCGCGTTGGATACCCAGAGTCCAGTTGTAGACATATGGAGTTCTCAGGTTGCGGTCCATTCCCAGGATGGTGCAAGGATTGGCGCCGCAATCAATTGCTCCCGTGGGAAACACAGTCCCATTCCAATTGAGGCTTGAGCCATCGAAGGCCACCGTTCCCACTGCGATCGAGCCTGTGCCGGCACTTCCTCCAGGACCGACGCCTAAAGCTCCGGTAGGAATGGTGCTGATGCCGAGCGAGTTATTTAGTGCGAGAAACGATTCCCAGTTGATGGTCTCGTACATCAGTCCGCCACCACCACGAATCACGGTGTTGCCATTCCCCGTGGGGTCCCATGCGAAACCGACACGGGGCGCGAAGTTATTGTGGTCGCCGTTGTAAGGACCGCCGATCTGTTTACCGACCTGCAACAGTCCGAGATTCGGATCGAAATTTCCAAGAAGGTTATGCTGCTCTTTGACCACGGTATTCAATTCGTAGCGCAATCCGAAATTTATAGTAAGCCGCCTGGTAACCCGCCAATCATCCTGTGCAAAGCTCGCATATCCCCAGTTGTGAATATGGCGGGTAGGATCGCCAACTAACAGGCTGCCTGAGGTCGGAGTTCCAGCGAAGAAGTCTTCCAGCGAGGTAGCGCACGGAGACTGCGATGGCGGGCACGTGGCTGCAAAAGCGTCGAAACCGAATCCGAATTTAATGCGGCCGCGGCCGCCACCATATGCCCCGCCGCTGAAGCTGTCGCGATGAATCTCGCCGCCGAATTTGATCGCATGCTTGCCGCGAGTGTAGGAAATATGGTCTACGAATTGGAACCTGTCATCCGGTCCTTGCACCTTGGGCCAGTTAAAGCCACCGAGTTCCTGGGGGAAGATGTAAAAAGGAGAAATATTGATGCGCGGCAATCCGCCATACAGCGGATTGGTCACGCCGGTATCGAGTCCGTAGGAAGACGCAGATTTGCCGTGGTCGGCGGTGAAAGTAGGTTGGTACAGACGGTTGTAACCGAAGCGGGCTTCATTCACCCAACGCGAGTTAC
>JBEEGK010000460.1:0-5427 GCA_041166845.1 Acidobacteriaceae bacterium | reverse complement strand
GGTATCCGGCGCGTTCGAAGGTTTGCGAGTTTGCCATGCTTGCTTAAATATACTGCTCTAAACGCTCTTGAACAGTGACCAACTGGTGCGCTTTACTTCAACATCATTCTCGGTCAAAAGCGAGGCCAATCCGGCAAACGAGCGCGCAATCTCGCTACGACCCTGCTGCATGACCGGGATGCCACGATCAATCGCCGCTGAAATGGCGAAATATTCATTGGGAATCTTCCATAGCAACTTTATGCCTGCGGCTGCCTGGGCATCTGCTTCACTGAATCCCGGTATCTTTCGAAAGCGATTTAATACTAGTTGTGTGCGTTCGCGACCGCCTGTCTCTCCCAGGTATTGCTGCACCCGGGATGCGCTCCAAAGGGAAGCTACATCGGCATGCGCGACCACTAATACTGCCTGCGACAGATTACTTATCAGCCGTATTGTCGGGTCCATGCGAGTGGATGCATCCACGACGATGTAGCGAAAATGCGAGACCAGCATATCGAAAAGTCCGGCGAACTCGGCGGTAGAACCCTCGGTCAACACCGGGGTATTGGGCCCGGCTAGCAGTTGTAGGCCGTGCTGGTGCCGTGTGGTGAAGCTCTCCAGCAGGGAACCGTCTAGGCGATGCAGGTTACGTACGGCATCCGCCACCGTGAACAGAGGTTTCAAATTCATTTGCAGCGCGCAGTGGCCAAGGGTCGCCATATCGACGAGAACGGTACTGCTGTGCGCCGCCTGCAACGCTAAGGCGAGATTTACTGCCACCGTGGTGGCCCCGCTGCCGCCCTTGGCGTTCACGACGGTAAATATTTTCCCCCGAGTACCTTCCTGGTGAATCTTTCGTTGCGCGGCGGTGAAGCGGACGAAGGCTTCCAGCAGATCGGTTGTGGTAGTGGGTCGTTCCAGAAATTCGCGCGCGCCCGATCTCATGGCACCCACAATCACAGAAGATTGCGCCATGCTTCCCACAGCAAAAATCGCGCATTTTGGAAGCTCCTGATGAACCCACTCCACTGCGCGAAGCGCGGCCACTGAATTTTCTGAAGGGATGTCAATCAGCATCACGTCGGGAGACGCGGCCTGAATCTTTCGCATCGCGAGATCGTTGGCTGAAGCAGGATAGGCCTCGAAAGTCTGAACTGCCCGAGCCACGCTGGTGCCATCAACCAATACTTGAAGTATTGCCCTTTGTTCGCTGTCTGGCGCTACGATAATTACCGAAAGCTCGGGCATTCTGGCGCTCTCACCCCTACTGGTCTCACAATTCTATTACAGCTTCCAGGTCAAGGCGATGGGCGGAGCTTACTTCGTGTCTTTGCCTTTGTCCTTCTCTTTCGACGGCTTGGTCTTGTCAAACTTATCGCGATCAAGGAATTTCTGCGGATCCTCGGGCAATTCGATTTTCTGGCTGCTGGGAGAGACCCGTCTGACCGTACAGAGCACCATCAATTCGGAGTTGTTTTTTTGCAAATTCTTGCTCTTGAACAGAGTTCCCAATATTGGAATGTCGCCGATGCCCGGGATTTTGTTGTTCAGATTCGTAACTCTGTTATCAATCAGTCCGGCAATCACAAAACTTTGGCCATCCTGCAATTCGAACTCGGTATCGGCGCGGCGTGTGCTGAGTGCGGGTACGGTGAATCCAGAAATCGAAAGCGCGTTAGCGAAGTCCAGAGTGCTCACCTCGGGCTGAACTCGAAGATGAATATATCCGCTGGGCATGATCACGGGCGTGAAGCGCAGGCGCACTCCGAACTCTTTAAACGAGATCGTTACCGCAGTGAAACCTTGTCCGGGCTGGACGATGGGGAATGGAAATTCTCCCCCCGCGAGGAAGCTGGCTTCCTTGCCATTTACTGCAATTAGGTTGGGTTCTGCCAAGATTTGCAGCAGATTTCTCTGCTGCAGCGCTTGAATTACGGCGCCGAAGTTTATGTCGGTCCGAAACAGAAAAAGGTTCAGAGCGTTGCTCAAGCTGATTGTCGGCCGGTTGCTGTCCGTGGTGGTGGTAGTCGTCCCTCCGCTGGTACTCGAAGTAGTGCCATTACTTACCGAGAGGCCGCCAAACTGACCGGTAGTTACAACGCCGACAGTATTTCCGGTTCCGGGGGTAAAAAAGTTCGCTCCCAGTTGCAGCACCGCCGTGCGGTCAACCTCCGCAAACTTGACCTCTAGCAGGACCTCCTGTGCTCCCACTGGACCAAAAGTCAGCACATTGACGACGTTCTTTGAATAAGCTTCCGCGATCTGCCCAGCGCGTTTCGATACATCCTCCGTCGTGACGTGCCCGGAGAGAACGATCGCCGAGCGCGACGGAGTTACCGTGATCTGCTCGTCGGGAAAAACACGCCGTTCCTGCTCGGAGGCAGCGCTGACATCCACGTCTACCCGCAAATCGAAACTGCGTGAGCGCTCCAGTTCGTCCCAGATCAGAAGGGAAATCTCTCCTGCGGCCCGGCCATGTACCAGTATCTGCGTGGGCGTGACCACAATAGCGTCCGCCACTGCGGGGTCGGTCACCGAGACACGCTTCAATCGTTCGGTGGTATTGATCAGTAATGATTTACCGACTAGAACTCGCAACGGCGCCGAGCCCGGCGTTTCGGATTGCGTAGCTTGGGCGTTAGCCTGAGGACCCTGCGCCGCCGGTTGTTCTGGCAAGGTTTGCGCCGCTGGGGAAGGCGCGTCATTTTGCGCAGGGACCGGTGCCGGCGTTTGCGCTTGTGATATCGCGAAAGACGCGGTGCTGAGAAGCAAAATTACGAACCACAACTTCATCCCCAACGCCTCGTTCTTTCTCGTCATGTCTGCTTGTGTCTCCTGCGCATGAAAGCCCTTAACCGTCGGCTGCAATGATTCCGAGCACTTCAGCTTCCGGTTGCCGTGAGATACTATCTTTCAGAACTTGCTCTCTTCCTTCTTGTCTCCCTTGTAGATCTCAATCATGTAAGGAGCGACCGTGGCCGGAACTACGCGCTTGGCCTTTGCGTGAGCCACGGTCTTGGGAGGGGCTAAGTTATAAAGGGAGCCCGAACTCACGGATGTTTTTTGGCTTTGAGTATCCAGGGAGTTTCGCAGGACCAATTGAATCTGCCCCTCAGTGCTGGCTAAAGTTAACTTGGCCGCGTCGTCCGGTGACACAAGCAGCGTGATAACAGAGGCGGTCTGTGCATCGCTGCCTGACGACCGTTCCAGTTTCTGCCCGGTTGCAATTACCGTCACGTTCTCGAGCACTGTCGTGGTCTGTTGTTCATTCGCCCCGCCGGGATTACCCGTCAAGAGAACATCCACCCGAGTTCCCGGCAGCACAAATCCTGCGACTGAGGACGTGTCTGTGACGCGCACAGACATGGCGCGCATGCCTGGTGGAATCAGACCGGCCAATCCCGAGCCGGCATTTTCACCCGCCAGTTTATTGGGGAGAATAAATTCGCCCTTGGCTATGGGTAAAATCACTCCGCGCCCAATAATTTTCGACTTCTGACGAAAGCGGTTGGGCGGAAGATCAGTGGACGGAAGCCTGACCACTTTTAGATCGCGATCACTGATTTTGGTGCCAACCTGAAGGTCGTCCGTTGCCAGAACGACATCTTCGGTAGGCGGGGCATTCGGGTTTGCGTGGGCTTGCAGGTTCCGATACACCATCAGGCTGGTAACAGCGCCCAACGCAAGCGCAACCACCCCAATGATCAATAAACGACCGCGGTTCATGCGACTCCTAAAGTTATTATTTGGCAGGCGCAGCCCCGGTCCAGTGGCCGCTTAAACCGACAACGTGACTGAAACGCCCGCATTATTGAATTGAGCTGGCGACGTTCGAAAACACCGTATTGGATTTAGTGCCAATCAGGCGGACGGTACCCACCACGATAACCAGAATTACTGCCAGCATGACCGCATACTCCGCGATGTCCTGGCCTTCCTCTTCATTCCAGAACCGCATGAAATTCAACTGCATAATGCCTCCAATCCGACCAAGTTTGACAAGCATAGTCTTCTACCAAGGGCAGCGCAATGCTGTCTGAGACAACCTTAGATGTCTCGGTTGTTATTTAACTTATCATGATGCGGAAGAAGAGGCATTGTAAAGCGATAATTCCTGGCCCTAGCTTCGAGAGTGTAAGGTAACTTGTTCGTGGACATGAGACCCAGGGCATACAGACTAGGACTGATTTTCTTGGTGGGCATGGCCGCCCTCAACGCCTTGATGCTCTGGCGGGCAGGCAGCGAGATTGCCCAAGGCTACGGCGACTTCGCGTCATTTTACACGGCGGGGAAAATAGTGCAGCGCGGGCAAGCTTCGCAACTATACGACCGCCGTTTGCAGTGGCACGTACAACAGGAGTTTGCCCCCGAAGTCAGAACGCGTCGCGGACCCTTACCTTACATACGGCCTCCGTTCGAAGCCTTGTTATTTCTTCCTCTTGCATATCTCAAATTTGCGCCGGCTCATCTGCTGTGGAGCATTCTGAATGTAATGGGCCTGTTTTTATTTCTGTTTCTGCTACCCCGCGACCTGGGAGACGAAAATCATCTGTATGCGCTTGATCTGCTGGTTTGCGCGGCTTTTTTCCCACTTGCCTATGACCTTTTGGCGGGTCAGGATGCCATTCTTCTCCTGTTGGTGATGGTGATTGCGCTCAGAAGTTTGCTAGCGGGCAAGGACTTCCTGACCGGAATGGTTCTCGGGTTGGGACTCTTTAAATTCAATTTACTTATACCTGTCTTCCTGGTGTTTTTGCTGCGCAAGAAGCTCCGCGTTTTTGGCGGCCTCATGGTCACCGCTTGCGTTTTATTGCTGATTTCGGTTGCTGTGGTTGGTCCAGCCGCCCTCGTTGGATATCCAAAATATTTGTGGGACCTAGACCATGCTGTCGGTGTGGGCGTAATAACGGCCGAGACTATGCCCAACGTTCGCGGACTGCTGGTTCCGCTTCTGGGAACCCGCACAATATCAAACTTGCTTCATCTGTTTCTGGCAGCCGTGGTATTGGCGGGAGTCGCGGTCACTGCGCACATCTGGGGCACGGACAATAGCGATAGAAATCCTCGGGTGACGATGGCTGGTTTCTCGCTTTTGATAGTCGTAACCCTGGTGACGAGCTACTACGCGAACAGCTACGATCTCACTCTTCTGCTTATACCAATTTTTCTTTTGAGCCGAGATTTCGCTGCCGCACAATTGATTCGCGGATGGCCCCGGACCCTGTTCTTAAGCTGCGTTGCGCTTTTGTTGTTCAGTGCGGTTTGGTGGGTGATCGCTTTACCTATTAATCAATTCTTTTGGATGGGATGGGTGCTTTTAGTTTTTGCCGTCGCGCTCGGTAGGACAGTTCAAATCTGGCAACACCAGAGGTCAAAGCTTTGAATCGCTATGAATGTCTGCTCTCTTCCGATTCAACGGCCAACTTCAAGTCCGCGTTCAACCTT
>JBEEGK010000459.1:0-2632 GCA_041166845.1 Acidobacteriaceae bacterium | reverse complement strand
GCCTGTGTCGCGTGTATCGGAATCGCGTGTTGTCTGCCAGCCATCGAAGCTCCAATGCACCGTGGCTGGAGAGACTAATGCCAAACGGAGGTTCTTGCCCCGCGGGATCGTCAGACATTTGTTATTGAATCGCCAGCTGAAATACGCGGATTTTGTTTTGTTTTTTATATAGCGCTGCACGGGTTGGGGAGGAAGGTCAAAAACTTTCCCATCACGCAGGGATCTCCGTAGCTTGATGTATTCGGAATGCGCCCACACCAGCGGACACGCCGAGCCGGAGGGTTTGCCGAACCATAGCTCGCGCTCGGGAATGTCAGCACTGTCCCACACCTGTTCGGGAATGAGGCGGCCGTCTTCGGTAGAGAATTCAATGACTCGTAATAATTCCTCGGCGGCAGGCTTGTTTCCCGCAGCAAGTTCATAGTGCGCGCGCTCGCCCGATAGCAGCGGCCACGGCCTTCCGGTGCCGGTCCCGTCGAAGGGCAAGCCGTCTTCATGCTCGCCATAACCATCGCCGTTGTAACGGTACCAGCACGGACCGTGCGGCAACTTCACGCGCAATAAGGCGTCAACGACTTTCACGGTGTTTAAAATTCGCGGGTCGTCAGCCGCGCGCAATCCGAAACGAACCAGGGCCAGCGCATCCGGACTGATGATGTGAGACGCGGCATAGGAACTTGTTCCCGGCGGCCGGTTCTTGATAGGGACAAATCCTTCCAGGGGAGACGCCGCCCCGTCCGTTTCCGGCGGAGCTATGCGCACGTAGTATCCGTCCACCCCAATTTGCTTTGCCAGGCTCCCGTTGGTCGCGTAAACCCAGCGCTCGATATTTTCATTCCAGTCGTCCGCGGTTTCGCGCAGGTAGGCGGCCATTTCTTCTTCGCCGACGGCGTCAGCAAGATCGGCGGCCGCAAGCAATCCTGCGATCTCCACCGCCAGAGTAAAAGGTGAATAGCCGGCATCTTCTTCCCAACGGTCCTGCTGGGTGACGGGACCATTGCGCAGCAGAAATCCAGCCGCCTTACGCACCATGATCCACCAGCGGTGCAGGCCGCCTAATTCCTTTGGAGACTCGCGCCGCAGCAGGTCCACTAGCAGAATAGGAAACGCGGCTTCGTCCATCTGCAATCCATTCCAGTAGGGACGCCCATCGAGCCACATGTTTTGTGCCCAATGGCCATCCGCTTCCTGTGTGGACTCTAAGTAGCGAAGCACGCGCAAAGCATCTGTAGACGCGCCCGCAGCCAGAAGGCCGCATGCGGTTTCAACCAAATCGCGCGGCCACACAAGGTGGTATCCACCAAGATCTTCATCGCCCTTGTTGAAGCCCCATGGAATGGATAGGCTGGCGATGACCCCTCCGAGAAAGTCTTTTGATTCATGGACGCGAAGCATCGCCGTGCTAGAACGATAAAGATCACGTTCCCGCAGCGGTTCGTCCAGTTTGAGAAGGCTCATCTGCCACGACTTCCAGTGCCGGACGTACACGGAGTGAAGTTCCTCGTAGGGATCCAGCATCGTGGCACGCGCTTGCTGTCCGGCCTGCGCCGAAATCCCTCCGAAGCCCACGGCCAGAACAAATTCTCCACCACACGCGGCCAGGTCCACTTCTCCCGTCAGCGCGATGTTGCCATTCTCCGCGCGAGAATACCGTTCCGTCATTCGCAAGTTTCTTGATAGATCCTGCCACCCATCAGAAAATCCGACGAACCCTACCGAAGTGTTCTTCCACGGAACCGAGCATGCAAATGCGAGCGAGATGCCACCACGTTCGGCGAACAGCATGGGAACACCCTTGTAGTCGCCGCTCCAGCCCGTATTACCACGCCCGCAATTGGCCAGGTGCGGAGAAAGCAGCGCATAGACGTGATAGTCAGCGAGTTTTCCTTTCAGTGGCACAAAGCGGATTTTCTGGATCACGACATTTCGATAAGGATCGGTGAAAACTTCTTTCTCAATCCGATACCGCCCCTGCCGGTCAGTATTGATAAGTTCAAATAGCGGAACGCCGGGTTCGAAGGGAAGACTGCTGAAATCGCAATCGCGTTTCTCCTCGGAGAAGAAGTCATCGCCCGTGACAATGAGGCCAAGGTCGCGGGTGCAGGCCTGGTCTACACGTGGGAAATAGATTTCATTGAGGATGCCGTGGCTAAGCGTGAACCAGATCCGGCTATGCTGGTTAAGGGCCGTCCCTACGCCGGTCTTGGCGCTCGATGTCCAGCGAGGTTCTATCCCCGGCCAACCGGGAGCAAGCTTGTCGGAATCACTCATGCTGCGTTTCTCAATAGATTCGAAGTTCAAAGATGATGACTCAACATATTCGCTGGATCTGAGATTGGAAAGTGCGTCAGTATAATCCCGAAGACAATGTTTACGTTCTTCCATCACCCTTTGCGGACCAGTCTTCTTCTCGGGTCTATCGTCGCTTTCTGCGCTTCGTTAGCTAGTTCTCAGGTTTCGCTGACAGGGTTGCTGCACTACGAAGGCAACACCGCAATGGCCCCTGTCAGGATGACACTGCATTCGACGTCCGGAAGCCAGAAGTATGAGGCCGTCGCCTCGGCCATCGGTGAGTTCGCTTTCAGCGTGGTCGCGCCGGGTGCTTACGAACTTAGGGCAACGGTTCAAAACA
>JBEEGK010000458.1:0-5576 GCA_041166845.1 Acidobacteriaceae bacterium | reverse complement strand
CGAGAGCGGATCCGGCCGGAACAAGTTGCGAGAGCGGATCCGGCCGGAACAAGTTGCGGGAGTTGAATGACCCCGAACTGCGCCGTATATGAGATGAGCGGTCCCCAACTAACCCCCATGTCTTCCGAGAATCGTCCGTAGGTGTCGAGTGAATTGTCTGTGCGGCTCATGGCAAACAATTCTCCGGGCGCGGTTTCGGTTATCGCTGTCTCGTTCAGCCCCGGTTCGCTGCCCTGGCGTAATTCAGAAATTTTGGACCACGTATGACCATCATCACTGGAAGACCATAAGAATGGAGAATTTCCCGTTCCCACGGTGGAAGGGCCGTAGCTGGCGGCATACATCAACTGACCCAGGTTCAAGAATGCCGTTGGAAATGCTGAGCTATTACTGACCGGCTGATCAAAGAACGTAAAGGGATTCCAGGTTAGACCGTTATCAGTTGACCGAGCGTATGCCGCTCCGGTAATTCCGTTAGGGTCTTGCTTGGCGAACTCGATCATCAAATCGCCGCCGGGAGTTTTTGCTAATGTCGGATCCGGATGCGACGTGTTGAAATACGCTGCCTCAGGACTCCATGTTTGTTCGCCATCTTGGCTCCGCCGGAGCACGACCAGGGGGCTGTTAACGTGCGCGGTGCCTTTCCGATATGACAATAGCCAATCTCCATTCGAGGCGGTCACCACACTCGGGGTGCTGTTATACATCCCGTCGCTTTCGATTATTTGTCTTTGCTGCGATGTTAGCGGGCTTGCAGTAATCGTGTTAGATACGCTGATCTCGCCCCCTGAAGTTTGCCAATTCTTCATGTCCGGCACATCACTGAAGAATGGAAAAACCTGATATCCGTTACTCGCAGACAACGGGCAGCGGGCAATCCCGCCCGCGGTCAGCGAGATTGCTGCGGAACCCTGATGAGCGAGGAACGGCCACTTTACCCAAACGAGTGCGTCGCCAAGCACGGGGTCGTAAGATTCAACCCAATGCGGGATTTGCGCGCCTTGCGAGTCCCACGCGCTAAGATCACTGCCGTCTGCGGCGGCAAGGTTGAAATCGAAATCACGTGCATGAATTGGGACGGCAACAGGATAGTCGGACAGGTCTGCGGCGCCATTGTTGCTGGCCGTGATTGAAATTAGTTCTGCGGCACTTTTCAAATCGCACGCCGGGGTCGAAGCCGGAGGGACGAGTGAGTTCAGGCCGCAGGCGACCGTGACACAAATCAATGCCACGACAGCAAACAAATGACCGAACTTCACGGCGCACTCCAAATAGAGATGTCACAGTTAAACGTAGAGGAAGCAATGCTCAAACGCGCGGAAGGCATGCCCCAGAAGGAACTATACGCCTGGCAGTCTTCGGTGTGGTCGTGTCAATCCCGAACAATAAAAAACCTGCCGCGTTTCCGCGGCAGGTTTGGCCAGATATGCGTAAGGAGAGTCTGAGAGTTAACTTTTCAGTTTCTTGCGTATGACCCCGGCAAGTCCGACGAGTCCAGTTCCCAGCAAGCTAAGAGTTCCGGGTTCCGGAACGACGACGTTGGTGTCGCCACTCGAGAGGTTAACGGATCCATTGAAGTAGCCCTTGCCGGTGTTGAATGTTAACTGGGTTGTCGTTCCGTAACTGCCATTCGCGGATACGAGACTACCAGTCAAGGTGTAAGTGTGCGTACCATTCTTCGGATTGGTACTCAGCTGCCACAGCACGTTTCCTGAGAATGTCCCTGAGAACAAAACGCCATTCAGGCCATTCGACCCGTTGCCAGTGATGGTTAGCGACCCGCCGTTGAATACGCTTGGGGGGATGAATCCACCAATCGGAGCGTTCTTGCCGTTCAAAGCCCCGCTGATCAATCCGCCAGTCGTCAGAGAGACAGTGCCAAGATTGCCCGTTATGAGTCCGCCTCCGTTTAGCCCATTTACCGAAGTCAGGGTGGAGCCCGTTAGGGTCAGCCCGCTGCTGTTTCCGGCCAATGTGCCACCTGAATTCTGAAAGTCTATCTGACTGCCGGCGAAAGCTCCCACGGGCAGAGCTAGCGCAAGAGCAGCAAGTAGCATCAACTTTTTCATTTTGGAAAATCTCCCTACGCAGGTTGAATGATTTGAAAGTCCCCGGGGGAGAACTGTGACTTGAGCCATCAAAGCTCGAGCTAAAGAGTGCAATTTGGTCACCAAACAGTGAATTTCGGCGGGGCGTGGGACATCAATCACATAGCGGCTAGTTTGCGAACTTGAACTGGGACTAGGTGCAAACTTTTTCCGCGCGAGAAGATTTCGTTTTGACCAACGCCCCAGCGAGTAATGCAGTAATAGTTACTAAAGTGGCAAAGGAGTGCAATTGTGATCAGAGGCCAGGAGTCTTGCTGAATCTATTTTTCCAGTGCCGGGTCGGCCTGTATTCCCACCCTCTTCATGGTCCGCCAAGTAAGATCGCCGCGCATGTACTGCCAAATCCCCTGGAGACGCCAGATCATTGTCATCTGGCGGTAGGGGAAATGCTCAACTAGACAGTAGAGCAGGAGCTTCGCCACTTCCTTCCAGTCGCTGTAGCGCCGGTACGTCATTTCCTCCAGCAATACCGAGCCGATCGAAATCAACGTGGCAAAGGCGTAACCGAACAGTAGAAACTCGAGGAAAAAGTTTGTGCTAAGGGCCCCCAGCACGGCCGCAGCCGCGATCGTGAAATAGCCCAGGCACTCAATGATGGGTGCAAAGAATTCGAACAGCCACATATAAGGAAGAATCACCCAGCCGACTCGCCCGTAGCGAGGATTAAAAAGCATGTCGTGATTGGGCCAAAGCGTATCGAACAATCCCTTATGCCAGCGTGCCCTTTGCCGGGCGAGCGACCGCAGGTCTGCCGGCACTTCTGTCCAGCAAGTGGGATCAGGTATGAAGTTGATGTGGTAATCCATCTTCTGCTCTTGCAGATATCTATGCATGCGCACGACCAGATCGAAATCTTCGCCAATGGCATGGGCGCGAAAGCCATTGATTTTCAAGACCAGATCGCGGCGAAAGATTCCGAAGGCGCCCGATATGATTGGCAGCATATTGAAGCCTGCCCAAGCCTCGCGGCCAATCAAGAACGCGCGAAAATATTCGATGACCTGCAGGATTTCAATCGGTTTTTTGGGCAGCGCGACGTGCTTAAGTTTTGCTTCTGAAATTTGCGAGCCATTCAGGACCCTGACAATCCCACCAATGGCCACGACCCGGCCTGGGTCGGAGAAGACTCCCGCCATGATCGCAAGTAAAGAATTCGTTTCCAGAATTGAGTCGGCATCCACGATGCAGATATAAGGACTGGTAGCCATGTTCAAAGCGGCATTCACCGCATCTGCTTTGCTCCCCGCAGATTCTTTGTCTATTACCAGAAGCCGCGGTTCCACGGTACTGCGATACACGCCTCGAACCGCCGCGGTTTCGATTTCAGCGAGATAGAGAGCCCGCGACAGCCGCAATCCGAATGCTTCACAAAGCGCCTGTAGAGTTCCATCGCTCGATCCGTCGTTGGCGACAATCACCTCCAGGTTCGGATAATTAAGACTAAGCAGCGACCGCACGCTGCTCACGATAAAACTCTCTTCGTTGTGTGCTGGAACCAGCAAGCTGATGGGTGGCGTGAACGGTGATTCCTTATAGTGCTCGAGACGTATGCTGCCCAGGCGATGGCGGTGAGAAATGTTTTTATGGATGGCAATCAGCAGGAGCAAAAAATAGATTCCATTGGAAACTACGTAGTAAAAAAACAGGGTGTGGTTCGATAACTCCAGAAATCGCAGCATTACTGCCCGCCTGCCGTCGCTGCAGCAACTTTGATTTTTTCGCCAGTGTGTTTTTTCGCCAGCTCGGTTATTTCCTTGAGCGCCGCGCTTGCGAATGATGGATTAGACGAACGCTCCAGCCACTTGGCCACGTTCTCCAACGATTCGGAGGCATCGAGTTCCGACAGAAGGGCTTGCAGAGCGTAATTGTCGTGCATCGCGATCGCGTTCTCTACAATTTGGGGCAGCTCGGTCTCCATTCGTGCCAGCGTCGAGGCGGCGCGAATGCGCACCTGACGATGCGAGTCTCCGAGTGCGCGCAAGAGAGTTCGGGTCTTTCCGCTATGTTCCATGTGTCCTAATGCGATCACCGCTCGGAGCCTAACGAACCATTCCTTGTCGCTGGCCAGCGCGGACAAAATGGGAAAAGCAATTTTGGGATCAAGCCTGGCAAGTGCCCGGGCAGCGGACGCTCTCACTTCGGGTAGGGGATCGGCAGCAAGAACCATCAAATCCTCGCCTAACTCCGGTGTGGCCAGTTCTCCCGCCACGCGCGCCAGCAATTCCCTCGCGGCCCCACTGCAACGCTCCATATAAAGGAGAAGAATCTGCGGCTGTTCTTGACAGCAATGAATCAGCGCATTCTTGAGCGTGTGCTCGGGAACCTGAAGATCGCCCGCAAGATAGCTATCAAGCAACGGATACGCAGCCGCAAGCAGGCCAGTGCGTCCTAGTCCTCGCACTGCGGCAATGCGAGTTTCCCCGTTAGACGAAGCCATTGCTTCTGCCAGTGCGGGTATCGCCTCAGGAGACCGACTGCGCCCGAGAGAAACTAAGGCAGCGCGCTGCCGCCACCCTCTTAATCGCCGGGACTCGTGAATTTGTAGATCGAGCAACCCGCTGTTCCGCAGACAGTGGAGAAGGCCGGGCAGCATTTGCGCATCGGCCATTTCGATCGTGTCCAGCAACATGTTTTCCACGATTTGGCAATCGAAGGAATTCAGCCTCCATGAGGAGGCCGGAATTTTGCCGGAAACAATATCGTTCCAGCGTTCACACAAAGCCATAGTTCTTTCATTCAGCCGTCGGAAATAGCGTCCTCGATACCAACGGCGGAACACGATCAAGACAATGAGTAACACGATGCCTGCAAGCGAAATTAGAATGGCTTTCGCCACCAGTTGCGCCGGACCCAAGCCTTCGATCCACCTAAAATCGAATGCCATAGGTCATTCCCATGCTGGTTTGTGTTTGTCCTGCCGGGCGTTTTTGTATGACTAGCGAAGTAATCAGATCCTGGTTGGGCGCCAGGTGATAGCGCAGCCCCCCGCCATACGAATGGGCGGAAATGCGTCCAATCTGGTTGACTTGGGAAAAATTCTCGCTGCCCACCGCGTACAAAACGTTGCCGCTGAAAGCATGGGTGAGCGGAAAAGTCAGTCTGGTAGATCCCGATGGCACGATGGCGCAACCCGAGGACGGGAAACAGGTGCGGGCCCCAGTAGTGGTCAAAGCCCAGAGCCAATCGCGCGGCAGATACACAATCTGAGTGGTCCCGAAGGTGGACACTTGCGCGCCGCGATACCACAACCAGCGCTGTTGATAAGAAGATTCAAGCCCGCGGACCACTGAATTTGAAAAGTGGAATCCATGGCCGTATTCGAACAGTACATCCCCTTCGGAGGTGATGTTTTGCGGAGGCGCGATACCCGCTTCGAATCGCAACCAATCGTTCGTGCGAAAACGGAAAGCTGCCCCACCGCCCGTTCGGATGGCCCTTTCGCCAAACATTTCGTAGGAGTTGATCGCG
>JBEEGK010000457.1:0-4862 GCA_041166845.1 Acidobacteriaceae bacterium | reverse complement strand
GGCGACAACGTTTGAGGCTATGTTTCGCGGGGCCCTGGGAGGGTTGTCGAAGTGAAAGACGACGAGCTTGCGAAACTCACTTCCGCGTCTAAGAACGTGATCGTAACCATTGGTCCTTCGCGCACGTTCAACACTAGCGGAGGACGAAAGCAGGCAATACATACTCCGCCCCGGTGGCGGACGCTTGGATATACGATTCCCGCTGAGCCTTGATTCAGCAGGCTCTGACCGAGCATTTGGGACGCTGCATAGCTTTTCGGATCGAGGCACTTGGCGAAGTCTGGGGCTCTGCGGAGGTCGTGAAATTCGTGCCGGAAGTCGGCTACGTAGTCAATGTAGTCAGACACTTCTTTCTCTTTCCATCCAATTTCCTTCAATTCGGCAGAGCGGTGAAAAGCGACTTCTATTTGCGAGGTTTGCATTACAAAACCGGCGTACCAGGCTCCGCGTCCGGGATTGTTGAAGCGTCCACCCATCGGATTCGCGTGCGTGAAGGAAGCGTTGACGATGTGTGCGAGACGGAACCCGGACACCAACTCGATGGCGGTCACGCCCTGCAGCCTGCCACTCTCACCCAGCAAGCGATCGTTGGTGGCGCCTTCCAATTCCGTGAGATCGTTGAGGAGATCGTCGTCGCCTTGTGCAATCAGATCGAGGATGGGCCGGCCGCGGTTACTGTAGCGGTACGGGATGAGGCGATGCGTCGCATCCCGCTCCACCCTCGTCTGCTTCGGAGATTTCATCTGCCGCCGCGTCGGGCGTCCAGCAGTTGACGGACTCGCACAAATGCGGGGATGCCGCCATTTTTCATGTAGTTCAGCGGAGAGTCTCCGCCAAACATCGGATTCGTGTTCGGCAGCGATATCCACGCATCGGCGAGTTTGCGGCTATAGAGGATGTTCAAAGCCTTGTAGATTCCGACCAGAAGAGAAATGCGGGTCAGTTGATCTTCACTGAGTTTTTTTGAGGCGCGGTGCTTGAGCCCATAGAAGCTCCCGCTGGAGATGCCCCCGAGCAAAACACGAGTATCGTCATCCCGCAATTGCCAAAAATCCGCAATGCGCAGGAGACCCTTGATGGCAGAGGGGCTGAGGCGCGCATGGTTCTTTTTCTCAGAGAGGCCGATGGCTGTTGCCCAAGGAAACCCCGCAACTGTCGGCTGTAAAGCCATACCTCACCTCCATTTATGAGTAAATATTACTCCATATTTGATAAGCAGGCAAGTTACTTAAGCGCAGCGTAGGTGCTGCATTTGAGGGTACTTAGAAAGAAAGTTCGATAGCTCTAATTCTGTACGGCCGATGCCGGGATCTGGAAATCCACTCCGCGGTCGTCGTTCTGTTTCGTGGTAGCTGCAATGTCGAGATCGGCGAGCGCGATCTTACGCTGGCGGCCACCACCTAAATCGTAGAGCGTACCGCCAACAATCGCGTAATTTGCGATTTCTGCCTGGTGTCCATCTTTGAAAATGAGCAACGTCGGCGGTTGACTGGAGACGGTGGCTTCTTCAGGCGGCGTAACTGGCCTCGCATTCGTTTGTAGATCTTCGCGGCGCTCACGGTCTTCATCGCGGTAATTCCGCACGGGAGTTCCAGGGCCACGGCGGTCGAAAATCGTGGGGCCTCCGTTGTACTGCTCGCTGTAACGTCCATCGTCTTGCTCTGGCTGGTCAGGATAAACATCTGACGGATACGGAATCGAGTAAGCGGGCGCAAACGGATAGTACGTATAGGCAGGATAAAAAGGGAACACTGGAGTATGTGGGTGGTGCGGAAATGCAGGACCACGCCCGTGGCGCGCGAAGCTCGGCTCAACGCGGAAGTTTGAATTGCGTCCGAATCCCTCCGGACCTAGCGAGGTAACGCTGGGAGGAACTCCGGAGATGCGTCCGTGCTGACCGCCAAATCCGGGGGATGTAACGGAAGCAGGTGTGCCGTTAATCTGCGCGTTCGCGGAGTATGCGAAGAGCAACAACGCCACCAGCAATGCTGCGAAAAAGCATGCCCCTAGGTTCCCCTCGGCATCACCGGCTTTATGACAAATATGCTCGCGCACACAATAATTATAGGCTTCTGAGCGGCCCCGTGTGAAGTTCAGCCCGGCGAGGCCTTCCCGCTCGAGCTCTATACCATGCGGGCCAGTGCGACCAGGTTCCAGAGCGCGCTTCCCGCTAATAAGATCCAGAGGGCGAGCACTGCCAGACGGCGGTGTTCGGTCTCAAGTACGTCGGAGATGGCCCCTGCCACAAACACAAATGCAAACGGAATCAAGATCAGTTGAAATCCCAAACCTGGGTAGTGCGCCGATCCTGCTGCATACGCGAAAAATATAATGCAGAGCAGCAAGGGCGCTGTGTTACCGAAATATCGCGCTCGCGGCCACGCGCAATATACGATAAAAGCAGCCGGCAACAGTATGACCATTGCCGGATTGCTGTGCAGCACCCGGACGGCAACGGCCCGATAGGCGTCAGGCATGAAAAATGCCTTCCATATTATTCCGAGAAAATCGGCGTGCCTCATTCCCTCAAAAAACACTCGCGGATGGAAGAAATAGGCCGCAACAATGATGATGAGAGCGACGAGGCAGGCGGAAATCCAAATCGTTATCGCCGCGCTTTGGCGCGTCGGCGCAAGGTACAGCATGAACAACAGCGCCATGGGAACCAGAACTATTAGTGAGAACTGCGAACCGATTGCCAATGCGAGCGACAGGCCAAGCAACAGAATCCGTCGCCAGTTCCACAACACGACTTCGCGCGGTGCGTAAAGCGTGTGTGCGACTGCGATGGCGGTGAAGATGGCTCCAAATGTTCCCCAGGCCGCTCCCATTTCCGGGAGCGCGAACCAGAGCGAACTGCTGCGGATGATTACCGGCGAGAAGCAGTACAGCGACAGAGCGATGAAGCCTCCGGCGTTTCCATAGAGGCGGCGCGCGACGTACCAGAGCGACCCGCCGAGAAGTAATCCGAAAATCAAATATGGCGAGCGCGCTAACAAGTCGACGGCCCAACCCTGGTAACCTGCTCGAGGACCTGTAAGCAGGAGCTTTTGCGAAAGCGCGATGGGGGCGGCGGCTGAGAGATACCACAACGGCGAATGGTTAACATCGTAGCCGGAGGCTTGCTGGCCCTCCGTTTGGAACGCGACCTGGCCGGCATGGAGATAGACGGGAGTGCCTGCGATAGATTTGTCGTGGATCTGTTCTACCCCGGCCTCAATTCGCGACATCTGTCCCAGATCGTCTGCTACCTTCTCGCCCCCCCGTACTACCAGCCAGATGCACTCGGCGAGAAACACGAGCAGCAGCAGTCCCGCCAGCATTTTTGGACGGCTGAACCGTTCAGATGCAAAAAAATTGCTCATGAAGGTGTGGGGAGTGTTTTACCATGACCACGAGTAATTGCGAAGACTCGCAATGGATGAAGTAAAACCAGCTTCGGAGATTGCTTCAGAAGGCGCCTCGGCCCCCTACGCAGGACAGTCCACGCCTTTCCTGGCGTCACAGTCTGCCGCGAGTCCGACGCAGCCTGCGCAAACGATATTCGTCGGGCCACATGGCATTCGAACGCCCTGGCGTTTCCTACTCTACGTCGTGATTGCGGCCGCGATTTTTCTCGCGCTGGTGGTTTTTACACGCGCTCTTTTTTCCCACCACCACCTGCCATCCATATTAATAGGCTTGATTACCGAGTTCGATCTGCTCGTTGCGGCCACCGGTTCCGCGCTTGTTATGGCGAGAATTGAGAAGCGTCCTTTTGGGGCTTATGGGCTGCCGCGCGCCGGTGCGTTCGGCAAAATGTTTTGGATTGGCTCCCTGTGGGGATTTGCTGCAATTTCGCTATTGATACTTTCTCTGCGGGGAGCAGGAGTATTTTCTTTCGGCTCATTGGCGCTTCACGGAACGCGCGTCTTTAAGTTTGCACTTTTCTGGGGCGTATTTTTTCTACTCGTCGGATTGTTTGAAGAATTTTTTATTCGCGGATACACACAGTTCACGTTGGCGCGCGGGATGGGCTTTTGGCCGGCCGCGTTCCTGATGTCTCTTATTTTTGGGGCCATTCACCTCGGGAATCCCGGCGAGGCTTGGATAGGCGGTCTCGCAGCCGGACTGATCGGATTGTTTTTCTGCCTCACTCTCTATCGCACGGGTGCTCTGTGGTTCGCGGTCGGATTTCATACTGCCTGGGATTGGGGAGAAAGTTACTTTTATTCGGTTGCAGATAGCGGTGGTATTTCCCCGGGACACTTGCTCAATTCCTCATTTCACGGCTCCCGCTGGCTTACCGGAGGCTCGGTTGGCCCCGAAGGCAGCCTGCTTGTTTTTGCTATCATTGCCTTAGTGTGGATTGCGTTCTCGCGCCTGTATCCAAAGGTGGATTACGTGAATGAACGCGAGTAAATGCTATTCGTTTCCAACTGAGGTGAATGATGGATTCCAAGACTGCCGGTTCTCCACAAATTACTCCGCATGACCCTGAACATTCTGGCAGCCGCCGCGATCCCGAGGAGCGTCCGGTCGAGAACCATCTCGAAGGACGTGAGAAGTCTTTCGACAAGACCTTGGCGGACTCTTTTCCGACCAGCGATCCGCCGTCTTCAATTCCTGATCCTGGCGGAGAACACGCCGCAGCGCAGACTGCGGACGCCGAGTCGCATGTAAAACTGTTGGCAAAATTACCCAAAGGAAGTTGGGCGGCATTTGCCGTCGAAGGACACAAACTGGTCGGAACTGGCGCCACCCGCGACGAAGCCGAGGAAAACGCGAAGAAGAATTCCACTGGCATGCTGGAGTTGGTACAGGTCACGCATGATGGGAAAGACGCAATGAATCAGGCGTCATAGGCGACCACGGGCCGGAAA